>JAQBPZ010000081.1 GCA_028287225.1 Gemmatimonadota bacterium | reverse complement strand
TGACGGGCGCTGCCGGCGGCACCGGCTCCGCACGCGGTGTTGCCCGGCGTGCGGGGGCGGCGGGCCTCGATGGCGAGGGACGCGACGACGAGATCGCGCGCGGCGTGTCGGGCACCCGGCGCGGCGGCTGTACCTGCACCGGATACTCATCGGTGTAGCCCGACTCGAACGCGGACATGGTCATCACGGGATGCTCGTCGGTCTCCTCGTGCGCGTGCTCCACGGGGAGGTCGTGCGCCGCCGCCTCGAGCTGCTGCGCCAGTGCATCACCCGCGGCGAGCATCTCCGCGCGCAGCTCGGCAAGGGGCACCGTGCGCATCTCGCCGTCCAGCCCGCGCAGCGTGACGCGCTCGCGGAAGATGTCGTTGGCGATGACCTTCTCCTCGCCACGGGCGGTGCGGATCGCCCGGTTCTCCTTGGGATACTTCTTCCGGCTGTGCACGTAGAACTCGTGCTCATAGCGCAGGCAGCACATCAGCCGTCCGCACGCCCCGGAGATCTGCGACGGGTTCAGCGAGAGGCGCTGGTCCTTGGCCACGCCCAGGTTCACCGGACGCAATTCCGGCAGCCACGAGGCGGAACAGTACTGCCGTCCGCAGCGTCCCACGCCGTCCAGCCGCCGCGCCTCGTCGCGCACGCCGATCTGCTTCAGCTCGATGCGGGTGCGGAACATGGACGCCAGCTCCCGCACCAGGGTGCGGAAGTCGACGCGCTTCTCGGCGGTGAAGTAGAAGGTGAGCTTCTTCCGGTCCCACTGCCATTCCGCGTCGGTGATCTTCATGACCAGCGCGTTGGCCTTCACCCGCTCCATCGCCTTGCGGCGCGCCTCCTCGTCGCTGGCGCGCAGCTCGTCGAGCCGGCGCACCTCGTCGGGCTCGGCGAGGCGCCTGGCCACGCGGGCCGGCGGCGCGCCGAAGAGCCCGTGCGGCACCTTGGCCGAGCGCTGCTCGGCCTCGGCGCCCACGGAATGCACCAGCCCGAGGTCTTCCCCGCGGTCGGCGTCGACGACGATCGCCGCGGCGCGCGGCGGTGCCTCGTCGGCCTCCCAGAGGAAGAACTCGCGCCGGTTGCCCTTGAACGCGACCTCGATCAGGTGGGACACTGGGTTATTCGACGAACTGGCCTATGCGGAGGAACTTCTCGCGACGGCGTCGGACGAGCTTGTCGGGCTTGAGCCCGCGCAGCTCGTCCAGCTGCTCGAGAAGCACCTTCTGCAGCGCCTGGGCCGTGGCCTCGTGGTTCGCGTGCGCGCCTCCCGGCGGCTCCGGCACGATGGCGTCGATGACCTTGAGCTCCAGCAGGTCGGGCGCCGTGATGCGCAGCGCGGAGGCGGCCCGCTCGCGGTTCTCCAGCTTCCCGTCCTTCCAGAGGATGGCCGCGGCGCCCTCCACGCTGATCACCGAGTAGACCGAGTTCTCCAGCATGTTCACGCGGTCGGCGACGCCAAGCGCCAGCGCGCCGCCCGATCCCCCCTCGCCGATGACCGTCGCGATGATCGGCGTCTCGAGCCGGCTCATCTCGAACAGGTTGCGCGCGATGGCCTCGCTCTGCCCGCGCTCCTCGGCGCCGAGGCCCGGCCACGCGCCCGGGGTGTCGATGAAGGTGATGACGGGGACGTGGAACTTCTCCGCCAGCTTCATGAGGCGCAGCGCCTTGCGGTAGCCCTCCGGGTGCGGCATGCCGAAGTTGCGGCGCAGGTTCTCCTTCGTGTCGCGCCCGCGCTGGTGGCCGATCACCATCACCGTCTCGCCGTCCAGGCGCGCCCAGCCGCCCATGATCGCGGCGTCCTCCCGAAAGGCGCGATCGCCGTGCAGCTCGATGAAGTCGGTGAAGCAGAGCCGCAGGTAGTCCTCGGTGAGCGGCCGCCGGTTGCTGCGCGCCACCTGGACGCGCTGCAGCGGGGTGAGGCTCTTGTAGATGTCCGCCCGCAGCTCGCCGAGCTTCTTCTCCAGCGGCTCGATCTCGTTGGTGACGTCGAGCGAGCGGTCGTCGGCCATCTTCTTCAGCTCGTCGATCTGCTTCTCGAGCTCCGCGATCGGCTTCTCGAACTCCATAGTGGCAGTCGCCATCCGTTGTCAGCCCCCGCGCACGAGGCGGACGCGCTCGGTCCCGAGCAGCGCCCGCAGGTCAGTCAGTGCGGCCTGGGTGGCCGCGAGCCTGATCGAGCGCGACTTGAGGCGCGCCCGCGTTCCATTGCCATCGTTCCACCTGAGCTCCAGCGGCGGCGCGCCGCTGTGCGACGTCGCATGCGCATCGATCACCGCCCGCACGTCGGCCATGACTTCGGCGGTCATGCCGTCGCCCAGCCCGAGCTCGATGGAGATCGAGACCTGGCCGTTGAGCCGCAGCTCGGCGAACGGCGTGACCGACTCCACGATGAACGTGGGGCTGTCCGCGTCCTGGTCGCGCTTGGAATAGCCCCCCTTCATCAGGACGGGCACATCGGTGCGGACCCGGTCGGCGAGCAGCCCCCAGCTCTCCGGGAAAACGAGTACCTCGGAAGATCCAGAGAAATCCTCAACTGTCAACCGCGCGAACTCCGCCCCCGACCGCTTGCTCGTCTGGCGCTTGATCGCGGTGACCACCACACCCAGGGACAGCGGCTCCGGAACCCACTTCCCGAGGTTGCTCACGGTATGCGTCGCGAACAGCTCGCACTCCATGCGGTACGGCTCCAGCGGGTGCCCGCTGATGTAGAAGCCGAGGATCTCCTTTTCCCGCGTCAGCCGCTCCGATTCGGCCATCGGGGCCACGTTGGGCAGGGTGCGCGGCCCCTCCGCCTGGGCCCCCGCATCGTCCGACGCCAGCCCGAACATCGAGACCTGGCCCATCGCCTTCTCCTGCTGCTTGAGCGACGCCTCCTGCATGGCCGCGTCGAGCGCGCTCCAGTACTGCGCCCGGTGACCCCCGAGCCCATCGAGTGCACCAGACGAGATCAGCGCCTCGAACACCCGCTTGTTGCAGGCGCGCAGGTCCACCCGCTCGGTGAAGTCGAAGAAGGTGTCGAACGCCTTCGTGCGCTTGGCGCCGAGGATGGAGTCGATGGCCCCCTTGCCGACGTTGCGGATGGCGCCGAGCCCGAAGCGGATGCGCCGTTCGTCGAGCACGGTGAACTTGTAGCCCGACTCGTTCACGTCCGGCGGGAGCACCTCGATGCCCATCTCGCGCGCCTCGTTGATGAACTTCACCACCGAGTCGGTGTCGCCGATGGACGACGAGAGGATGGCCGCCATGAACTCGGCGGGGAAGTGCGCCTTGAGGTACGCCGTGTGGAACGAGACGACCGAGTACGCGACCGAGTGCGACTTGTTGAAGCCGTAGCGGCCGAACGTCTCGATCTGCCCGGAGAGCTCCTCCACGATCTTGCGGTCGAAGCCACGCGCGATGGACTTCTCCACGAACTTGCCGAGCTCCTTCTTGATGAGCTCCGCGTCCTTCTTGCCCACCGCCTTGCGGAGCACGTCCGCCTCGGCGAGCGAGATGCCGGCGATCACCTGCGCCAGGCGCATCACCTGCTCCTGGTAGGTGATGACGCCGTACGTCGGCTTGAGGATCGGCTCCAGCTCGGGGAGCGCGTAGCTCACCGGCTCCTCGCCGCGCTTCCGGCGCTGATACACCTTGTGCATGCCCGCGTCGAGCGGGCCCGGACGCAGCAGCGCGTTGCTCGCGACGAGGTCGTCGAAGCTGTCGCAGCGGATCGCGCGCAGCATGTCGGTGGCGAGCGGCGACTCGAACTGGAACACGCCGGTCGTGCGCCCCGCGCGGAGCATCTGGTAGGTCTTCGGGTCCGCCATGTCGACGGCATCGAGGTCCGGGCGCACGCCGGTGCGCGCCTGGATGTTGTCGAGGGCGTCCCGGATCACCGTCAGCGTGGTGAGGCCCAGGAAGTCCATCTTGAGCATGCCTGCCTTCTCCAGGCAGTTCATGTCGTACTGCGTGACCGTGACGCGCTCGTCGCCCCCCGCGCCCGCGCCCTTGCTGTCCACGGTGAGCGTGGGCACGTAGTCGTCGAGCGGACCCGGCGCGATCACGACGCCGGCGGCGTGCACCCCCGTGTGGCGCGACAGCCCTTCCAGGGAGATGGCGTAGTCGAGCAGCGTCTTGTACCGCTCATCCGACGCGTAGAGCTTCTTGATCTCCGGCACTTCGCGGATCGCGTCCTTCACCGTGAGCGAGAAGGCCGGCCCGTTCGGGATGAGCTTCGCGAGCGCGTCGGTCTCCGCGGGCGTGAAGCCCAGCGTGCGGCCCACGTCCTTGACGGCCGCCCGCGACTTCATCGTCCCGAAGGTGACGATCTGCCCCACCGACGCCTTGCCGTACTTCTGGCGCACGTACTCGATCACCTCGCCGCGCCGCTCGAAGCAGAAGTCGACGTCGATGTCGGGCATCGAGACGCGCTCCGGGTTCAGGAAGCGCTCGAACAGCAGGTCGTACTTGAGCGGGCAGACGTCCGTGATGCGCAGCGCGTACGCCACCAGCGAGCCGGCCGCCGAGCCGCGCCCCGGGCCCACCGGGATGTCGAGGTCGCGCGCCGCCTTGATGAAGTCGTAGACGATGAGGAAGTAGCCCGCGTAGCCGGTGCGCGTGATCACGTCGAGCTCGTACTGCAGGCGCTGCTGCACCTCCGGCGACAGCACCTCGCCATAGCGCGCATGAGCGCCCGTCGTCGCCAGGCTCACGAGCAGCTCGTTCTCCGTGGCCACCTCGGGAGGCAGGGGGAACGAGGGCACGTAGTACTTCTTCTCGAAGGCGAACCCCGCCTCGTCGGCGATCTTCAGCGTGTTCTCGAGGACGTCGGGACGATCGGTGAACCGCTCGCGCATCTCGGGGGCGCTCTTGAAGTAGAGCCCCCGGTCGTAGTGCATGCGGTTCTGGTCCGAGAAGTCCTTGCCCAGGCCGATGCAGAGCAGGACGTCGTGCGCCGAGTGGTCGCCCGCCTTGAGGAAGTGCGCGTCGTTCGTGGCGACGACCGGCAGGTTCATCTCCTGGCCGAGCTTGAAGATCTGGCCATTGAGCCTGGCCTGGCCCTCGGAGTCGTGCGCCTGCACTTCCAGGTAGTAGCGGTCCTTGAAGACGTCCGCGTACCAGGCGGCCGCCTCGCGGGCCCCCGCCTCGTCGCCCCGCTCGAAGTTGGAGGCCACCTCGCCCGCCAGGCACGCGGAGCTCACGATCAGCCCCTCGCTGTACTTCGCGAGCAGCTCGCGGTCCACGCGGGGCTTGGAGTAGAAGCCCTCGGTGTAGGCGAGCGAGGAGAGCTTCACCAGGTTCTTGTAGCCCACCAGGTCCCGCGCGAGCAGCACGAGATGATAGTAAGGCTTGATTCCGGGGCCTGGCCTTGCCTTGGTCCGGCGGTCGGCCGGGGCGACGTACGCCTCCATGCCGATGATGGGCTTGAGCCCCGCCTTCTTCGCCTTCTCCTGGAACTCCCACGCCGCGTGCAGGTTGCCGTGATCCGTGATCGCGAGCGCCGGCTGCTCGAGCTCGATCGCCCGCGCAATCAGGTCGTCGATCCGGTTGGCGCCGTCGAGGAGGGAGTACTCCGAGTGGCAGTGGAGATGGACGAAGGACATCTTAAAAAGAATAGCGACCGCGACCCCCCGCGTCAAAGGCACCCGAATGTATCGGCGACATCGGAAGTGACTGAAAATAAAAGAGTTAGGTGGCTCCGCGCGCTCCGTTGGAGCGGCGTCCTCCTGCTGCTCCTGATCGCCGCGTTCCTCGGGCTGGCACCCACCGGGCGCTACCTCGCGCGCGCGGCCTGGGAGGAGGGCAAGATCCTCTGGCGCCGCCGGCCCATCGACGAGCTGGTCGCGGACCCCGGTACCCCGCCTCCGCTCCGCGCGAAGCTCCAGATCGTGCTCGACACCCGCCACTTCGCCCAGGACAGCCTCGGCCTCAAGGTGGGGGAGAGCTTCACCACCTACAGCCGGCTCGACCGCGACACCCTGGTGCTCCTCCTCTCCGGCGCCTATCGCGACCGGCTGGTGCGGTACACCTGGTGGTTTCCCGTCGTGGGCCGCGTGCCCTACAAGGGCTACTTCGACTTCGCCCAGGCGCGCGACGCCGAGCGCGACCTCACCGCGCGCGGGTACGACGCGCACCTCGGGCCGGCGTCGGCCTTCAGCACCCTCGGCTGGTTCAACGATCCGCTGCTCCCCACCACGCTCCGCGCCGACTCGCTCACCGTGGCGAACACGGTGATCCACGAGCTGACGCACAACACGTATTACGCGCCCGGCGGGGCGGTCTTCAACGAGAGCTTCGCGAACTTCGTGGGCGCGCGCGGCGCGGAGCGGTTCTACCTCTCGCGCGGGCAGGCGCGGGCGGCCGCCGAGGTGGTGGCCCGGTGGAGGGACGAGCGCAAGCTCGGCCGCTTCTGGGCGGACCTCTACCTGCGCGTGGATTCCGCGTTCAAGGCCCACCCCGGCGACGAGCCGCAGCAGGTGGCGACGCGCATCGGCGTGCGCGATTCACTCTTCGGCGAGGCGCGCACGCAGCTGCGCCAGGACCTCGGGCCGCACCTCGAGACCATCAGCATCCGGGCGCTGGAGCGGGTCCGGCTGGACAACGCCATCCTCATGTCGCGGCGCGTCTACCTCACCGATCTCGACGCCTTCGACGCCGTGCTCGCCATGCATCGCGGGGACCTGCGTGCGACGGTGATCGCGATCATCGAGGCGGCGAAGCGGTCGAAGAAGAAGCCATTCGACGCGGTGCGCCGTCTCGCGGGGCTGCCGCCGGCGCCGGACAGCGTCGCGACGGACAAGCCCTGAGGCGAGCGACCTCGTCCATCGGCGCCGCGCCGGCCGCCGATCGCCGGTACGGCTCCAGCACGACGCCGAGCGAGTCGCCCTGCACCTCGGAGCGCACGGTGTACCAGACGCGGTCGGGAAAGCGGTCGCGCAGCAGCTCGTCTCGCGGGCCGAAGTCGCGGGCATAGACCACGTCGCCGCCGAGCCGGCCGAGCGAATCCAGGGACATGAGCGGGAGCAGTCGCGCCATGTCCGCGCCACGCGCGAGCGAGCGCTGGAGCTCCGCCTTGCACGCCGGCGGAATGTCGCGGTCCTGCACCAGCGCGAGCTGCTCCAGCGCCGAAAGCCCCGGGATCGGCGTCGCGGTCTGCTGCTCGTCCAGGATGGCGAGCACGTGGGCCGCCTGCTGCGCCGGCGGCGCACCGCTGCGCTCGGCGTCGGTCAGTCGCTGGAGGAGGGCGCACGCGTCGTAGTGACCCACCACCTGCTGCGCCAGGAAGGGCGGGGCACCGAGCGCGCGCAGCCGGGCCGTGATCCGCGCGTGCAGCCCGTCGCTGACGAACACCAGCGCGTTCTCGAGGTGCTGGCGTCGCACGGCCTCCACGATGAGGGGCGACACCGTCTCGCCCTGCTGGGCGCGCGCGGCCACCGTCCATACGGCGAAGGGCTGCGGCACGCCCACCGGCACCCACCATGCGGCCAGGCACCAGAGCGGCACGAGCATGACGGCCGCCGCGCGCATCTGCGGCGTCCTTGCGCGCTGCCGCAGCACCACCGGCAGGCGGGCGATGAAGATGAGGAACACCGGCACGACGGTGTACAGGAACCGCGGCCCGTTGAACGAGCCCTCGCCCCAGTAGAGGAAGTAGCCCACGAAGGTCGTCGCCAGCATGCCGAGCAGCAGCGCGTCCCAGCGTGACGCCGAACGCTGAAGCAGCATCACCACCGCCACCACCCCGACCACAGGCACCGGCCAGCCGAGCAGCGCGGCGTTGAGCCGCATGAGGTACGACGAGACGAGGTAGAGGCCGTGCCGCGGCGTGTGGTCGAAGCCGAGTGGGCTGGTGTGGAACCCGGGCCGGTGCTCGGCGCCGTTCAGGACGTCGTACGCGAAGGTGAGCGGGTGGCCCGTCATGCCGCGGTTCGCGGCGAGGAGCACGGCGATGGGCAGGGCGCCGGCCAGCGCCTGCACGAGGAGCGACTTCCAGCGCGTCGCGTCACGCCAGCAGACCGCGAGCTGGAACGTGCCGACGGCAACGGTGGCGAGGAGCCCGTCGTACGGACGGATCATCGTGGCCGCGCCCAGGCCCAGGCCCACGACCGCCGCCGACCGCATGGCGTCGCGGGCCGAGTCCGCGGCGTGCCAGCGAGTCAGCGCCGCGAGCGCAATCCACACCGCGGCGAGCGTGCCGACGTGATCCAGCTTGCTGGCCGCGACGAACAGCACGAAGGGCGCGACGGCGAAGAGCAGCGCGGCCACGCGCCCCTGGAGCTCGGAGCCGACCGTTGCCGCGAAGCGGTAGACGGCCACGCCGGCGCAGGCCGCCAGCAGGGGATTGATGAGCCAGGGCACGTGCAGCAGCAGCCCGAGGGCCTGGAGCAGCGGGCCGCCGATCGGGAAGTGCGAGAACCAGCGCCCGTCGAAGGCGACGGTCTGCATGGTGTTGAAGAACTCGTCGTGCCGTTCGGCGCGCGCGACGAGGTGGCCGGTGGTGAGGAGGTGTGCCTGCCACTGTTCCGACAGCTCGTCGATCGTGGCGCCCTGGAAGTGGAAGAGCAGCCATCCGAAGAACACGCCCAGGGCACAGGTCAGGCCCGCGACGAAGCGCGCGAACTCGCGCGGCGAGGGCCGGCGGATCCGCTCCTCCAGCCGGGCGCGGAGCTCCTCGCTGCGGGCGGTGGCGAAGCGCCCGAGCAGCAGCGCGGCGGCGCCGATCAGGACGCCCCACAGCGTCCAGCTTCGCACGGCGCCAGCCCACCAGCGCTGCTGCTGGTCCAACGTGACGAAGTTCGCGGTGGGGACGATGCCCAGCGCGATGAGGAGCAGCGCCATCGCGCGAAGGCCCCAGCGGGGCGCGTCGGCGGCGGGGGCGAATGCGGGGAGAGTGGCGGTGGGGGCGTGGCTCGTGGTCTCGTCCATTACCACCCAGACTATCCGGCGGCAGGTCCGAAACGTCCGCGCATGATGGCGCGCAGGTCCACTACCGGAGCGGTGAGGGGCTCGGGCGCGGGCACGTCGCCCGGCTCCTCCACCACCACGCGCTGCATCGTGGCTCGCACGCCGCGGTCCAGGAAGCGGGAGAGCTGGTCGAAGGTGTACTCCGCCCCGCGCCGGGAGCCATACACCTGCATCGGATAGACGATCGCCAGCTCGTCCTTGGCGCGCGTGAGGGCCACGTACATGAGGCGGCGCTCCTCTTCCAGCTCGTCGGGCTCGTCGACCGCGCGCGAGGAGGGGAACCAGCCGTCCACCGCCCAGATGACGAAGACGGCCTTCCACTCCTTGCCCTTCGCGCTGTGCACGGTGCTGAGCACCAGGGCGTCGGTCTCGCTCTCGCTCGCCCCCGCGAGGTCCTGGGTGTTGGAGGGCGGGTCCAGCGCGAGCGCGGCGAGGAAGGTGGTGCGCGAGGGGTAGCCGGCCGCGATGGTCCGCAGCTGGTCCAGGTCGGCCAGGCGGGCTTCGGGGCGGTCGTATTTGGCCTTGAGGATGGAGTCGTACGTCACCCTCACGGCCGCGATGTCGCCCGCCACCTTGGCGCCGGCCACCTCGCCCTCGCGACCCGTGGCGCCGCGAAGCTGCCGCAGGAGCACGGCGAGCGAGCGGTGCGCCTCGCGCGCCTTGGGCGGGGCGATCAGGTGCGTGAACGCGTCCGGGTCCCACGCGCGCTCCTGCATCGTGGTCATCATCGCGCGGGCGGTGACGTCGCCGATCCCGGGCATCAGCATCAGGATGCGGTACCAGCTCACCTCGTCGCGCGGGTTCTCGGACACGCGCAGGAAGGCCAGCACGTCCTTCACGTGCGCCGCCTCGAGGAACTTGAGGCCGCCCCACTTCTCGAACGGGATCTTCCGGTTCGCCAGCTCGATCTCGAGGTCCGCGGACATGTAGCCCGCGCGGAAGAGCACCGCCATCTCGCGCAGCGGAATGCCGCCCTCGTGCAGCTGGAGGATGCGGTCGCAGACGAAGCGCGTCTGCTGCGCCTCGTCCTTCGCCGTGACGAGCCAGGGCTTCTCGCCGCCCTCTCGCCTGGTGTAGAGCTCCTTGGTGAACCGTTCCTCGGCGCGCGAGATGACGATGTTGCTGAGGTCGAGGATCGGCGACGTGGAGCGGTAGTTCTCCGCGAGGGTCACCATGGTGGTGCCGGGGAACTGGCGCGGGAAGTCGAGGATGTTGCGGAAGTGCGCCCCGCGGAAGGCGTAGATGCTCTGCGCGTCGTCGCCCACCACGGTGATGCGGCGGTGCCCGCTGCACATGCCGCGGAGGATGCGCGCCTGGAGCAGGTTGGTGTCCTGGTACTCGTCCACGAGCACGTGGTCGTACATGCCGGCGATCCGCCGCTGCAGCTCGGGCGACACCTCGAGCATCGTCGCCCAGAAGAGGAGCAGGTCGTCGTAGTCCACCAGATTGCGCTCCTGCTTCCGCAGGGTGTAGTCGGCGAACAGGGAGGTGATCTGCGGCGCGTACTCCACGAACTGCGCGAACTCGCGATGCAGCAGCGCGTCGAGCGGCAGCTCGGTGTTGATGTGGCGCGAGTAGAGGTAGTGGAGCGTCTCCTTCTTCGGGAAGCGCTTCTGTCCCTTCGCATGTCCCTGCGCGCCGCGGGCGAGCTGCATCAGGTCCACGGCATCGCCCTGGTCCATGATGGTGAAGTCCGCCGGCAGCCCCGCGGCCGCGCCGTACTGGCGGAGCAGGCGATGGCCGATGGAGTGGAAGGTGCCGCCATGCACCCGCGCCCCCGCCGCCCCGACGAGCTTCTCGGCGCGCGTCAGCATCTCGCCCGCGGCGCGGCGCGTGAAGGTCAGCAGGAGGATCCGCTCGGGGGGCACGCCGCGCTCGATCAGGGCGGCCACCCGGTGGATCAGCGTGCGGGTCTTGCCCGTTCCCGCACCGGCAATGACGAGCAGCGGCCCGTCGCCGAAGGTCGCGGCGCGGGCCTGGTCCTCGTTCAGCGTCGCGGTGAGCCTGTCGTCGGCGGGGGCGATGTCCCGCGGGCGCGGGCGGAAGACAAGCGGCTCGTCGGCCATAGACCCGGAATATACGCGCGGGCCCGAACGAGTGCCGAATCGTTCGGGCCCGCGGCGGTGCGGAAGCGGACTACTTCCCCACCACGAACGGCGCGCTCACGCTCGTCGTCCCCCACTGCAGCCGGAGCGCCGGCGCGGAGCTGGACTGGTCGACGTAGAAGGTGAGCTCCTCGTCCGGCACCGTCGCCCGCGACACGGTGGCCGCCGCACGCCCGATCTCCAGGTCGGGCTGGTACGGCACCCCCCACTGGTCGGGCGTCTTCAGGCGGCCGAAGATGAGCTGCCATGCGGACTGGCCGGGCTCCGTGTTGATGGTGTAGCGGCCCGGCGCCAGCGTCACCGCGCCGAAGGTGAGCGGGCGGTCGGTGGTGAGGATGGTCGCGACGTCCGCCCCGGTGCGCCAGGGCTTGCCCAGCGGCATCAGCTCCCCCTCGGGGCGCCCCTTGAGCTTCGGCCGCCCGTACTCGATGGAGATCGTGGCCCCGTTCACCTGCCAGGTGCTGCGCACGTGCGCGCTCCCGCCGCGTCCCGTGGCCATGGGCGTGACGGTCTGTCCGTGCGCCACGACGGCGCCGGCCACGAGCAGCGCACCAGCGATGACTGACGTGAGCTTCTGCATTCGTCCCTCGAAGTTGGATGTTCCCTGTACAACGCGCCGCACGCGGCCCGCGTTCACGGTGCGACGCTGGCGGCGAGGCGGTCCAGCTCCACCGGCTCCATCACCAGCGGCGACAGCGAGAAGACCTCGGCGAACCCCTCCACGACCCTCTCGCGCACCTGCCGGGCGAGCGATGTGGTGGCCCCGCCTTCCAGCCCCAGCTCGCGCGCCACCGACGACATCGTGACCTCGGCGATGCCGCACGGCACCATGAGGTCGAAGTACGAGAGATCCGTGGTGACATTGAGGGCGAAGCCGTGCCAGGTGACCCAGTCCCGGGCATGCACGCCGATCGACGCCAGCTTGCGGCCACCGGTCCACACGCCGGTGAACCCGACGTTTCGCTCCCCCGCGATGCCCAGGCCGGCGAGACCGCGAATGAGCGCCTCCTCCACCTGCCGGAGGTACCAGTGCAGGTCGCGCCGATGCTGCTTCAGGTCGACGATCGGATACCCGACGAGCTGCCCCGGTCCGTGAAAGGTGACGTCGCCGCCGCGGTCCACCTCGAACAGCTCCACTCCGCGCGCCGCGAGCAGCGCCGGTGCGGCCAGCAGGTTGCCGGATTTCGTGCCCCGGCCGAGCGTGATCACCGGCGGGTGCTCCACGAGGAGCAGGAGGTCGTCGCCGATGGCGCCGCTGATCCGCGCGCGCGCGACGGCGCGCTGGAGCTCCAGCGCCTCCGCGTACGGCAGCAGTCCGAGGTCGGCAACGAGGAGGCGGCGCATCCCTCCAATCTAGGACGGGCGCACGGCGCACGTGAGGGACGAATGGCGTGGACGCGCGCCGACCCTAACTTTCCCGCGATGCGCACCGTCTCGCTCGCCACCGCGTCCTGGGTCGTCCTGGCGCTCGCCGCCTGCCGCGAGGCGCCCCCGCTCCCCGCACGCCCCACCACGCTCGCGACGCACCCGCACGCCATGGACCGGCTCGCCCGCCTGATGCGCGAGGAGTTCAGGGTGGCGGACCCCGCGCCCGTGGAACAGCGCATCCGCTGCGAGAACGCCCGCGTGGCGCGAGCCCTCGGCGCCGACTTCCGCACGCGGCTCCTCTGGCTCCAGGACAGCCTCCGCCGCGAGTTCTCGAGCGAGCAGTTCAACCAGCTCGGACAGCAGCTCGCGCATTCGGCGAGCGCCTCGGGCTACGACCCGATGTGCCGGAGCTTCGACGCCGAGGCGGAGCGGGAGGCGCCGCTGAAAAACGAGTAGCGAGTCCGGAATGACGAGCGACGAGAGCTGAAGAACGAGTAACGAGAACGGAAAAACGAGTAGCGAGTAACGAGTAACCAGGGACGTCCCGAGCGGATGTCACCCGCAGGAGCGAAGCGAGTGTCGGGGGCAGCGTCCCGTGATTTGTGGCGGCCAGTCCTCGCGTACCGAGATTGGCACAAAGCACAGGACAGTGACCCCGACACTCGCTCGCGCTGCTCGCTCCTGCGGGGTGACAGTTACTCGTTACTCGCTACTCGTTGCCGTTCAGGCGTGGATCATCTTCCCCATCGAGTCCAGCGCCGCCTCGGCGATCGCCTCGCTCAGCGTGGGATGCGCGTGGATGGCCAGGTCGACTTCCTCGACCGTGTACTCGTTGGTCCGCGCCATCACGAGCTCGTGGATCATCTCGGTCGCGTGCGCGCCGACGATGTGGGCCCCGATGATCTCCCCGTACTTCGCGCCGCGGATGATCTTGACGAAGCCCTCGGTCTCGCCCGACGTGCGCGCGCGGCCGTTCGCCGAGAAGGGGAACTTGCCCACCTTGTACTCGAGCTTCTTCTCCTTGCACTGCGCCTCCGTGAGGCCCACCGAGGCGACCTCCGGGTGGCAGTACGTGGCGCCCGGCACGTTCGTGTAGTCCAGCTCCTGCGCATGGTGGCCCGCGATCACCTCGGCCACGATCATCCCCTCGCGCTCCCCCTTGTGGGCGAGCATCGGCGGGCCGGCCACGTCGCCGATGGCGTAGATCCCCTGCACGCTGGTCGCCATC
>JAQBPZ010000045.1 GCA_028287225.1 Gemmatimonadota bacterium | reverse complement strand
CGATCTCCTCGGCACGCGGCGCGGGCCGCGCGGGGGCCGGGCTCACGTGCCGAGCGCTCTTCACGACCGCGCGGGTACCGCGGTTCGCGCTGGCGACGCGGGTCACGGACGGCGCCTTGGGGGTGGGGGTGTTGCGCTCGTTGCGCTCCACGGCGCTCACGACGTCGAGCCGCGGTGCGGTGGCACCGGCGAGCTGGACCTCCCCGCCACCGACGCGGGCGAGATCCTGCTTGAGGTCATCGCTCATCGTGGGCTGCGCGGGCTTGGAGCACGCGGCCGCGAGGGCCACGGCAAGCATGCCGACGGTAAGGCGCAGGGACTCTCGCATGGCACGCTCCAGGGGAAATGACCGACGACGGCGAACGCATGAGCACGGTACGGATCGCTCCCGCATTCTCTCGCTTCCTCCTACCCCGGCAGGCTCCGCAAGTTTCTCCCGTGCGGCCAGCGGGCTCGGCAGCAGGTCGGGAGTGCGGGACGGGAGGTCCGATCCGGCACGGCGTCAGCGGTTGGAATGCCAGACGCGATTTCCGCCGGCGATCTGCTCCATCGTGCGCCGAGTGACGACGGACGTCTCCTCCTCCCCGGTGATGTCCAGGTCCGGATCGGCCGTCTCGTCGCGATGCTTGATCAGCAGCCACTGCGGGCGTCCCGGGCGGTTCATCCGGACCAGCACCCACCCGCCGCGAAGCCGCTCGCCATGCATCGTGATCTTGAGGTCGCCCCTCGCGTACCCGCGACGCAGCGACTCGGCGCCGCCGCCGTCCTCCGCCTCGTACGTCCCGCGATCCCAGAGCATCACCGTGCCGCCCCCGTACTCACCCTCGGGGATGGTGCCCTCGAAGGTGTTGTACGAGATGGGGTGATCCTCGACTTCCATGGCGAGCCGGCGCACGGCGGGGTCGTAGCTCGGGCCCTTCGGCACGGCCCACGACTTCATCACCCCGTCGAGCTCGAGGCGGAAGTCGTAGTGCAGGTGACTCGCCGCGTGCTTCTGGATGACGAAGTGCAGCGCCTTGCCGCGCGTCTTCGGCACGGTGCCGGCGGGCTCCTTCGTGCGGCTGAAGTCGCGCTTCCGGTTGTACTCGGCCAGCGCGGGCGACTTCTTCGCCACCACCTTCTTCGCCACCACCTTCTTCGCCACGGCCTTCTTCGCCACGGTCTTCTTCGCCATGGCCTTCTTCGCGGCGGTCTTCTCCCCAGCCGTCTTCTTCGCGGCGGACTTCTTCGCGGCGGACTTCTTCGCGGCGGTCTTCCTGGCCAGCGCCGGGGCGCCGTGCCTGCTCGTCGTTTTCGTCGGCATGCGGCCGGGCGTTGCGAGGAGCATGCCTCCACGGGGAGACGGGCGCGGACACGCGTGCGCGCACCCGGCCCGTCAGCCCTGCACGTGCAGCGGCTCCACGCGGTCCAGGGAGCCGCCGAGCGCCCGGGCGCACAGCATGCACTCGGTGATCAGCAGCGCGCCGGCGAGCAGTCCGCCCACCACGATCCCCACCGCGAGGCGCGCGCGCAGCAGCGCCACCGCAATGGTGAGCACCGTGACGGGCACCAGCAGCATCAGCGCGAGCATCGCCAGGGCAAGGGCGATGTTCATCATGCCCAGCCCGAGCGTCTCGATGCCCCCGCCGTCGCCCACGCCCAGTCGCACCCAGCCCGGAAAGAGGAGTGCGATGCCGTTGTGGATCATCGAGACCGCCCCATTCAGCCCGACGAGCAACGGCACCGCGCCGATGATCAGCGCGATGCGGATGGCCGGCGTCAGCGCCGTGACGCTCGTGAAGGCGAGCGACAGCAGCGTGACGAGCAGCAGCAGGTACTGCGCGCCGGCCAGCGGCAGGGCGCTGCTCGCGACCTCGGCAAGCACCACGTCGCGGCCTCGCAGCGGCAGCGTCTTGAGCAGCGAGAGATGCAGCAGCTCGTTGCGCAGGTCGTTGCGCAGGCTCATCGGCCCCACGAGGAGGAGCATGCCCGCCACGACGCCGCAGACCCCCGCCACGACGAAGGCGGCATTCTCGGAGCGAGAGGACAGCAGCACCACGGACAACACTCCGCCGAGCGGAGGCAGCAGCATGCTGCGCAGCGTGCCGGAACGCACGAACCACATCGCGTTCTTCCAGAGCAGCGCCACCGCGGGCCGGCCCGTGGGCCGCAGCGGGATCGAGCGCGAGGCGTTCCGCACCATGGTCGCCGTGGTCCCGCGCCGGGCGCGCAGCGCCTCGATCCGGCGCGCCTGTACCACCGAGGCCTCGGCCGCGGACTCCTCGAACGCGGCGTCGGTGCCCACGACCCAGAGGACCATGCCGGCGAGCAGCAGCAGCGCCGGCGCGGCCGCCAGGAGCCACGCCGTGCCGGGCGCGGCGGACAGCGGTGCGAGCACCAGCCGGAAGGGAAACAGCGCCCAGGTGGCCGGTGGCCGGTCGAGTGCGTCCGTCATCACGCGCGTCATCGCGGCCGGACCGCTGGCTTCCTTCAGCAGCGGCCAGCTCGTCGCGATGGGGTACGCCACCATGGCCACGAGGGCGACCACCACGCCGATCGCGAGCCCGTTGCGCCGCGCACCCCGCAACCCGTGCACGTCGCCATTCGCGCGAACCAGCGCGACGCCAAGCCGGTTCAGGTTCACCGAGGACAGGACGATCCAGTAGCTCACGGCGCGGAGCAGTGCGCCGCTCCCCGCTCCGGCCGGCTGGAACAGCAGCGTCCAGACGAGGCTCGTCAGGACGATCTTCAGCTGCGTGCGCGCGATCCGGTACAGCACCAGGGTGCGGCGCGACACCGGGGCGGTGAAGAGCAGCGTCACCTCGGCCTGGGTGAAGGCGAGCGCGGTCCGGTCGCCCCCCGACAGCCAGGTCCACGCGACGAATGCCAGCAGCAGCAGGGGCAGGAGCGCCGCCACCCCGCCGCCGAACAGCTCGTCCGTGTGCGGCCGGTCGTGCGAGGGCCGCAGGTACACGAACCAGAGGTACGTCACGCCGATCAGCAGGGCGATGGCGTAGCGCGGGTTGCGCAGGCGCGCCACGCGCGCGCGCAACTGGTTGCGCGCGCTGGCGAGGATGAGGTACGCGAAGGTCCCGATCACGCGCCTGGAGCGGCCGGCTCCTCGGCGGTGAGCGCCATGAACAGCTCCTCGATGGACAGGCCGGCGAGCCCGGGCCGCGACGCCACGATCTCCGCCACCGTGCCCGACGCCACGCAGCGCCCACGCCGCACCACGAACAGCGAGGTGCAGAGCTCTTCCACCAGCGTGAGGAGGTGGGAGCTCAGCACCACCGCCGCGCCCGCGCGCGCACGCGCCAGGATCGTCGCGCGCATGCGTCGCATCCCGCCGGGGTCGAGTCCCGTCAGCGGCTCGTCGAGGATCAGGACGCTCGGGTCGTGCAGCAGCCCGCAGGCGATGGCGAGCTTCTGCTTCATGCCGCGCGACAGCTCGGTGGACAGGACGCGCCGCTTCTCGGTCAGCTCCATCTCGTCGAGCAGTGGCCCGATCCGCGCCTCCACGTCCGCCACGCCGTAGAGCCGGCCGATGAAGCGGAGGTGCTCCTCCACGGTGAGGTGCTCGAACAGGTGCGGCTCGTCGGGGATGAACGCGAGCGCGCGCTTCGCGCCGATCGGGTCGCGCTGGATGTCGTGCTCGGCGATGACCACCGTGCCGCTGGAGGGCGCGATGATGCCGGCCAGGCAGCGCAGCGTCGTCGTCTTCCCCGCGCCGTTGGGTCCCACGAGCCCCATCACCTCGCCGGGACCCACCGCGAACGAGAGGCCGTCCACCGCACGGAAGTCGCCGTAGTGACGGGTGAGCTGGTCGACGCGGATCATGCGGCTGGGCTGGAGGAGATGCGCGTGGCGGTCAGGTGAGGAACTCGTGCAGCAGCGAATGGAAATGGTGCACGCCGTTCTCCCGCCGCGCGGAGTACCGGCCACGGTCGTACACGCGCGAGCGCAGGTTGCGCTGCACCGTCTCGCAGATGGTGATGTCCTCGGCCTGGATCTCGTCGCTGAAGGCCAGGAGCCGCGTCCAGTCCGGGTCCGCGGCCGCGTCGGCCGGCGGAGCCGCCGAGTACCACTCGAACACGACGCGGCAGCGGTCGTGCGCCAGCGGAATCACCACGTTCGTCTGCATCTGCCCCATGTACACATTCAGCATCACGTTGGGAAACAGCCAGACGTACACCGCCTCCGCCACGTCCGTCTTCGCGGGGTCGTAGCGCCGGTCCGGGTTGCCGCCATGCACGGCACGCAGCGGCGCATGCTGGATGGAGAAGTAGCGGTGCGGCTCGACCACGTACTGGTCGTAGTCGAGCTCCTTGTGCAGGCCCGGATGGACGACCGGCAGGTGGTAGCCCTCCAGGTAGTTGTCGACGTACACCTTCCAGTTGCACGCGATGTCCCATTCCTTCCGCATGACGTACTGCATGGACTCGCAGTGGAAGGGCGCGACCCGGCGCGGCACGTCCTCCAGCACCTCGAGCAGCGGCGGCGCCTTCCCGTCGAGGTTCGCGAACACCAGCGGTCCCCAGGTGGCGATCGCGACGGGCACGAGATGCATCTCGTCCGGGCGGAACCGCTCCACGCCCTCCATCTCGGGCGCGCGCAGCAGCGTGCCGTCGAGCCCGTAGGTCCAGCCGTGATACCGGCACTGGAGCGTGTTGCGTCGTCCGCATCCCGACGCCACCGGACCCGCACGGTGCAGGCACACGTTGTGGAAGCCCCGCAGCACGTCATGGTCGCGCAGCACGACGATGGATTCCGTCCCCACCTCCGCCGTGATGAACTGTCCGTGCTCGCGCAGCTGCTCGGCACGCCCCACGAGCTGCCAGGTGTGCGCGAAGACCCGCTCGCGCTCGAGCTCCAGGTAGACGGGATCGTTGTAGAGCCGCGCCGGGATCGTGGAGGCGCCGGCGATGTTCGGGTCGAACGGGAAGACGATCGGCATCAGCGTGCAGGGGGCATCAATAGTCCACGGGTCGGAGGTAGGACTCCCCGATCGCGGAGCCGCTCAGCATCGCGACGGTCGGCAGGCGGCGCTTCCAGTGCGTCGACGACAGGCGCTTCTTCACCAGCGCCACCTCGGCCGGGTCGAAGCCGCGCTCCACGAGGTCCCGGTCGTCGTACCCGGACAGCATCCAGTTGAGGATCTCGTCGGCGCGCGGATAGCCGATGCCGAAGTCCCCCTCGTCGGTCTGTCCGACGACGAGGTCGGCGGAGGGCGCCTTGCCGACGATCACCTCGGGTACGCCGAGGTGGCGCGCCAGCGCCCAGACCTGCGTCTTGAACAGGTCGCCGAGCGGGTTGATGGGCGGCGAATCGTCGGCGTGCCAGGTGAAGTAGCCGAACAGCCGCTCGGTCTTGTTGCCGGTGCCCAGCGGGATGGCGTGGTCCTTCGCGGAGAGGTCGAACAGCGTGATCATCCGCAGCCGCGCCATCACGTTGCCGCGGCGCGCGGCGTTCGCCTCCGGCTCCAGCGCGAGGTAGCCGTCCACCGCCGCGCTGATGTCGAGCGTGCGCGAAGGGATGCCGAGCGCGTCGATCACCAGCTGGGCGTGCGCCAGGCTCTCTGACGACGACGTGCGATACGGCATGCGCACCCCGAGGACGTTCTCCGGGCCCAGCGCGCGCGCCGCCAGGTAAGCGGTGACCGCCGAGTCGACGCCGCCGGAGACACCCACCACGGCGCGCTCGAAGCCGC
>JAQBPZ010000131.1 GCA_028287225.1 Gemmatimonadota bacterium | reverse complement strand
ACGGGCCAGCATCAGGGCAAGGACAGCAGATCCCGACACTCGGTCGCAGAGTTCACCCCGCGCGAAGGGTCGGGGCGCCCTCCTGCGGGATGACACCGCCCCGGGACGCCAGGCGCCGACACGCGGGCCGACAGCTCGAGCGGCGGGCGCAGTTCCTAATCCCCAATCCCTAATCCCTGATCCCTCTCACTTCCCCACGCAGAAGCTCGCGAACACCACGTCCAGCACGTCGTCCACCTGCACCGCCCCGATCAGCGCCCCGAGCGCGTCGGCTGCCGCCCGCACGTGGATCGCCGCGATGCTCGGCGGCAGCGCATCATCCCGCCACGCCTGCTCGAACGCCCGCAGCTCGTGATGCGCCATCCCCACCGCGGCGTGCTGGCGTGCCGACGTCAGCGCCGGCGCATCCGCCGCGGGCATTCCGTGCGCGCGCGCCACTCGCGCCTCCACTGCGTCGAGCAGCGTGCGCAGTCCTGCACCGGTCTGCGCGCTCACGTGGACGTCGACCGGCACTTCGTTGCTGATTGCTACTATTTCGCGCGATGCGTTGCTGTTTGCTGCTATATCGCACTTCGTCCGCACCGTCACGAGCTCCGCCGCCCCCGCGGCGCGCACCGCCGTCACTGCCGCCGCGAGCGTCGCCGCCGAGTCGCCGCACACCAGCACCACTGCCGCGTGCGACAGGTAGCGGGCAGACGTCTCGATCCCCAGCCGCTCCACCAGGTCCGTCGTCTCCCGGAGCCCCGCCGTGTCCACGAGGCGCAGCGGATAGCCCGGCAGGTCCAGCACCGCCTCGATCGCATCGCGCGTCGTGCCCGGCACCTCGGTCACGATCGCCCGTGCCTCGCCGAGCAGTGCGTTGAACAGCGAGGACTTCCCCACGTTCGGCGCGCCGGCGAGCACCACGAGCGCGCCCTCGTGCACCAGCGTGGATTGCGCGCGCGTCGCGAGCAGCGCCCCCAGGGCCCCTAGCAGCTCTGCTGTGGCCTCATGGACTCGTGCGCGCGGCACCGGGCCGTCATCCTCCTCCGGGAAGTCGATGTCGTACGCCAGCAGCGCCTCCAGGCGGAGGACGCGCTGGCGCAGGTCGGCCACCCGGCGCGACAGCCCGCCGTCCAGTTGCCGGAGCGCGGCCCGCTGCGCGGCTCCGCTCCTCGCATCGATCAGGTCGCCGACGGCCTCGGCCTGCAGCAGGTCCAGCCGGCCGTTCAGCACCGCTCGGCGCGTGAACTCGCCCGGCATCGCTTCCTGCGCGCCCGCCGAGATCGCGGCCGCCAGCACCGCCGTGGGTGCCACCAGCCCGCCATGCGTGCTGATCTCGAGCAGGTCGTCGCCGGTGAAGGAGTGCGGTGCCGCGTACAGCGTCGCCACCACGTCGTCGATGGCCTCGCCGTCGGCGCCGCGCACCACACAGCGCGTCGCATGGCGCGGAACGGTGGGCGACGGGTGCAGCAGCGTGGCCGCGATCGTCCGCGTCGCGGGTCCGGCGATGCGCACCAGTGCCAGCGCCCCTCGCCCCCGCGCAGTGGCGATCGCGGCGATGGTGCGATCGTCCGGTGGCAGGCCCGCGCTCACCGGAGCGCGCGCCGGCTCACGGCGTGCCTGCCGGCGGTACCGTCAGTGATTCGCCTGGCTCGATCACGTGCACTCGTTCGCGCTCGGGAAACTCGCGCAGCGACGCTCGCAGGCGGTCGATCGCGTCGTAGGCGCTCGCGGTCACGTGCCGAAACGTCCCCCAGTGGTAGGGCATCATGGCGCGCGCATGCAGCCGGCCGAACAGCGCGAGCGCGTCGTCGCAGGTGAGGTGCCCCTTCCGGAAGCTCTCCTCCTTCCATCGCGGCGCCCAGCCGATCGGCAGCAGCGCGACGTCGAGCTGGCGCTGCGCGCTCCACAGCACGCGCTCCACCAGCGCGTGGGTGCTGTCGGTCATCGCGGTGTCGCCGGCGAAGAACACGCTCTCGTCGTCCGTCTCCATGAGATACATGTTCGCCGCGCTGCGCCAGCGGTCGAATCCGTAGCGGTGCCCGCGATGCGTGGCCGACGCGGCATGCAGCCGCAGCCCGCGGTCGCCGATCGCCACCTGCTCGCCCGGGGCCAGCGGCACCACGTGCCGGTATCCCTTCCTCGCGAGCCACTCGGCGATCACCGGCGGTGCGAACAGCGGGATCTCGCGTGGCAGGAGGTCCAGCGACTTGAACGACAGGTGGTCCGCGTGCGCGTGCGTCAGCAGCAGCGCGTCGAGCCTGCCCAGCTTGTCGATGGCGAGGCCCGGCGCCGTGACCCGCGGCAACAGGAAGCCGAGCCTGGACTCGAAGTTCGGATCCGTGAGGATCCGCGTGCCCCCGATCTCCAGGAGCAGGGTCGCGTGGCCGATGAAGGTGATCTGCACGGCCCAAATATGCGCCATGCGATGTTCAATCGGAAAGCGGGGAACAGCGAGTCGCTGTTCCCCGCTTCTTCTGGCCCTAGCTGCGCCGCTTGATCGCCGCGCTGGGTCCCTGCACCGTCGGCACCAGCGGCGCCTGCTTCGCGCGCTCCCTGGAGATCAGCCAGGTCTGCGGCAGCGCCGCGATGTTCTGCACGGCGTAGTAGAGGTTCAGCCCCGAGGCGAACTTGAAGAACACCACCGTGAGCACCACCGGCATCATGAAGGTCATCATCTTCGCCTGGGGGTTCGGCGGCGAGTTCTTCATGCTGATCCAGCTCATCACGAACATCGACACGCCCATCAGCAGCGGCGCGATGTAGTACGGATCCGCGAGCGAGATGTCCGGCAGCCACAGGAACGACACGCCGCGGAACTCCACCGTGTTCTGGAACACGTGGTACAACGCGAACAGGATCGGCATCGGCAGGAGCATCGGCAGGCATCCCATCAGCGGGCTGAGGGGGCTCATGCCATGGTCCTTGTACACCTTCATGATCGCTTCCTGCTGCCGCTTCGGGTCGTCGCTGTACTTCTTCTGGATCGCCTGGAGCTCGGGCTGCAGGCGCTGCATCTTCATGCTCGTCCGCAGCGCACCCTGGTTCAACGGCCAGAGCGCCAGCCGGATCCCGACGCCGAAGATCACGAGCACCCAGCCGTAGTTCAGCTGCGTGGTGCGCTTCACCCACAGCAGCACGTTCACCACGATCGTCGCGAACGGCTGCACGATCCCGTTCAGCCATCCGCCGTACGGGTTCACCTGGTCCAGGTCGCTGCCCAGCCGCTGGAGCCGCTGCGAATCCTGCGGACCCGCGTACACGTCGAACGCCGCCGTGCCGTTGGTGAGCGGCAGCGACGCGGTCGCCAGCAGGTCCGAGGCGAGCTTCTCGTGCCGAGGCATGCCGGTCATGCGCAGTGCCGAGAATGGCGTGTTCGGCTCGGTGCGGTACGCGATGAGGAAGTACTTGTTGCGGGTCGCCACCCACGTCAGGGGGCCGGCCTGCACGCGCGTCTCGGCGCTGTCCACCTTGCCGAACGGGACGCTGCTCACCTCGCCGTGCGCCGTGCGATAGCTCACCGCGAGATGGCCGATGTCCTCCGTGGTGTCCGGCTCGTTCGACGCGAGCGTCCGCGGCAGGTCCACGAGCAGTGCGCTGCCCGCCGGCGCATCGGCCACCGTTGCGCGCACGCGCACGATGAAGCTGTCCGGCACGAACGTGTAGTCCACGCGGACCGGGTGGCCCGCGGCCACGCCGCTGTAGCTCAGCTGCTGCCCTGCCCCGCCGGCGGCAATGGCCCGCGCGTCGGGCTGCAGCGCCACCGTGTCCAGGGCGACCGTGTCGCGACCGAGCGCCAGCCGGTAATGCGTCAGGGGGGTGTGCGGGCGGGCGAGCTCGGCCGCCTTCGGTGCACCCGTCGTCGTCGGGCGCCGCGATGGGTAGCTGTCCAGCACCACGGAGATGGGCGCCGCGCCGCGCGAGCTGAACGCGTACGTGGAGCGCTGCGCGTGCACGGTCGTCGTCTCGGCCACCACCGCGCCGGTCGTCGCCGGAGCATTTGGTAGCGCTCCGACACTATTTACGGCGGCGGGCGCGGTGGCAGTAGCGGCCGTCGCGTGCGCGCTGTCGGTCGTCCTTGCCTGGCGGGCGGACGAATCGACGGCGATGCGCGGAACGGTCCGGCGCGTGGTGTCCGGAAACAGGAGCGGCGTCGCGATGACGACGATGGCCGTCAGCAGGAGCGCGAGAAAGAAACGCTTGTCCATAGATTAGGAGGGCCCGTTGCGAGCGCGCGGCTCGTCAGGGCACCGGATCGTATCCGCCGGGACGGAAGGGGTGACACCGCCCGATGCGGCGGAGTGCGAGCCAGCCACCGCGCCACGCCCCATGGCGCTCGAGCGCTTCGATGGCGTACGCGGAGCAGCTTGGATAATAGCGGCACGCAGGGGGCAGCAGGGGACCGAGCGCCACCTGGTAACCGCGAACGAGCAGGATGAAGAGCTGGCGCACGAGGAGCCTACGTGGTGGGACCGGGGTTGGTGACGTCGCCCGCCGCCACCGGCGCAGGCGCCGGTTCAATCACCGTTGCGCGCCAGCGGACGAGCTGCGCCAGCGCCCGGTCGACGTCGGCCGTCAGGGCCTCGAACGATGCGTCGTACGTGTCGGGCCGGATGCGCAGCACGACGTCAGCCGCCACGTCCGCCGGCAGCAGGCGCAGCCGGCTCAGCTCCCGCAGGCGGCGCTTGAGTCGGTTGCGGTCCACCGCCGAGTGCTTGAACCGCGGAACGATGAGCCCGATGCGAGTTCTGCACCCGACAGAACGCGCGAGAGGGGAAGCGGCAGCCCGGACCTCGAGATGCGTGGTCCGGATGCGCTTCCCCTCTCGCGCGATGCGCTGCAGCTCCGCGCCTCGCGTGATGCGAGCCTGCCGCGGAAAGCCGAGCGACGCCTGCGGCGTCTTACGCTCCGGCGTACTTGTCCGGGATGCGAACGGTCAACTGCGCGCGCCCCTTCTTGCGGCGGCGGGCCAGAGTCTGGCGCCCCCACTTCGTTGCCATACGCGCACGGAATCCGTGCGTCTTCAGTCGCCGCGTGTTACGCGGGCGGTAGGTCGGCTTGCCCATGACTACTCCAGAAACGGTCTGATCGAGTTGCGGTACAGACTGTTAAAGTTAGCAGACACACGGACATAGGTCAAGGCAGCCGATGTCGGACACGGAGGCGCAGCCCGCCCCGCCTCGCGCTTGCTCGCACTCGCGAATTGTGATGCGGCCGCACGGGCGCTGCTTTCACCCGCGTCACGCCGCGCCGCGCCGGAGACCTCCCCCTTCGCGCCGCCAGCCCGAATTGCGTTTTCCACATGGGCCGGATAGCTTCGCTCCCCCACCCCTCCAGGTTATCCACATCCGCTCATGACCCTCTCGGCGACCGAAGTCTGGACTCGCCTGCTCGACCGTGCCCGCCTCGAGATTCCGGAACAGGCGTTTCGGACCTGGCTGGAGCCGACGGAGCCGCTGGCCCTGGAGGGAAGCGCGATCGTGGTCGGGTCACCCGACCAGTTCGCCGCCGACTGGAACGAGTCGAAGTATGCCGAGCTGCTCACCGGGCTCGCCCCGATCGCCCTCGGCCACCCGCTCACGGTGCTCTTCCGCGTGCACGAGGAGCGGAAGACCCGGAACCAGATGGACCTGTTCGTCGCCCCCCCACCGCCCGCCCCGGCCCCGGT
>JAQBPZ010000011.1 GCA_028287225.1 Gemmatimonadota bacterium | reverse complement strand
CGGCCACTGCGCCGAGCGGGGTTCGTGCATCGGGGAGCGGGCCCGGCACGCAGCCGACAGGGGCCTGCGGTGTCCGCACGGTGATTGACAAATGTTGCGTACTCTTGCGTACCGAGCCGATGCAATGGCAAACGGTTTGCGCCTACTGGGGGCAACCTCCTGCGGAGCACCCCCGATGCAGCACTCCTCCCCGAAAGACACAGCACGCACGGCGAACGTCGCCTCCAGCGCGACCACGCGCGCGCCTGCACTGGTCGCCCGGCGCGCCATCGACTGCGGCATCTCCGCCGACGACCGGCCACTCCGCGCCCGCCCCGAGCGCGGCGACGCACGCCATGCCTACCTCACCAGCCGCGGGACCTACGCGGAGCAGGTGCAGGCGGTCTGAAAGTCGTACCCGAGAACCCGCGGCCGCACGGCTTCAACGCAGAGGTCGCAGAGTAGAACGACGAGGACGCAGAGGAGGCAGTTCCACGCCTCTGCGTCCTCTCTTTTGTCCTCCGCGCCCTCAGCGTTGAAGCAGTTGCAGTCGGTCAGAGCACTACGCGCACGTCGCGCAGCCGCTCCGCCACCGACGCGATGTCCGCGCGGCTGGACATGTCCAGCACCGGCTCGGCAAGCCGCACGGCCTCCACGCGCATGCCCCCATCGATCGCCCGCTGCACGGCCTGCGGAAGCTCCGACTCGCCGCGCGCCGACAGCGGAACCGTGCGGCAGGCGTCGAAGATGGCGGCGTCGAAGAGCCAGCAGTTGAGGCTCGCGTACAGCGGTCCCGCCGCACGCATTGCGTCCGTGGGGCGCGCGTGGATCCGGCGCAGCGCGCCGGTGTCGTCGATCTCGAGCGCGCCGAAGCGCTCCACCCGCTCCGGCGGCACGTTGCCGAGCCGCACCAGCGCATCGCGGTCGAAGGCGATGGTGGCGGGAGTGCGCCGTTCATGCAGCGCCCGTAGGGGCGCGATGCCGTAATAGTTGTCCGAGTTGATGACGACGAACGGCTCCTCCCCGGCGAACGACTCGGCCGCGAGCACGGCGTCGGCGGTGCCGCGCGGCGACGGCTGCACGGCGAAGTGCACGCGCACGCGCGAGGGCGCCGCCGCGGCGAAATGCTCGCGCACGATGTCGTGCTCCGGACCAATCACCAGGCAGACGTCGCTGTAGCCGGCGTCGGCGAGGGCGCTCACCAGGTAGTCGAGGAAGGGACGCCCGATCGGGATCATCCCCTTCACCCCGGTGTCGGCGGCGGCCGACTGCGCGGCGTCGAGCTCGGCGCCGTCGTCGGCCTTCCGCATCCGCGTGCCCAGCCCGCGCGCCAGGATCACCGCGCGGGTCGTGGTGCCGTCGTGCGCGCTCAGAGGGTGCCGTTCCAGTAGCGCGTCGCCTTGTCCCACACGAGCTGCGCCACCTTCGTTCCCACCTCGCGCGACTGGAGGTCGGCGGCCTCGAAGTGGATGCCCCCGTAGCGGCGCGACAGCCCCGCCTCGTCCATCGCGTCGGTGAAGGTGGCCCACGAGAGCGTGACGTCCTGTGCGGGGACCAGGCCCGGCTCCACCCGCGACGTGCCCCTGGGCTGGGTGTACGTGCCGCCGAACCGGTCGCTGCCGGTGAACCGCCGCAGGATCTCCGCACCGGCGCTGCTGAAGGCACTGTGCCCGGAGAGGAACTCGGGGAAGGGCGGGGTCACCACCGTCGCGGGCTGGTACGGCGCCCAGTCCTCGCCGCGGATCATGACGATCCCCCTGCCCGGCCCGCCCCACGCTCGGATCAGCGTGCCCGCCTTGAGGTAGTGCACGGCCGTGACGGGCCGCACCGAATCGAAGGTGCGCTTGGCGTCCCACACCGCGATGCTCGCGTCGAGCATGGCGTTGCCGATGGCGAAGAACATCTTCGCGTCGTCGTCGATGGTGTGATGGTCGCGCCGCGACACGAACTGGGCGAAGAGGCACCAGTGTCCCGGCGGCAGCTCCGACTGGGGCCCGTCGGCCCAGTACTCCGCCACCACCTTCTGGCGGTCGTCGAGACCGGCGCTGTAGGCGATGAGCTGGTCCACCTCCTTCTCGTAGGCGCTCGTCCCGTCGCGCGGGCCGCCGAGCAGCTCGGCTGGCGACACGGTGGGGCGGAACTGGCTCGCGAAGGCGAGGGCGAAGGGGGTGACCTGGTTCCAGTGCGGCGTGGTGAACTGCTGCACGGTTACTCCCCCGCCCGGCGTCGGCACGCGCAGCGGCTGCCAGCGGTTCGGGTCGCGGATCAGGTCCGGGGTGTTCACCGGCGTGTAGCCCGTGTAGTCGCTGTAGGCGCCCGGGTGCAGGTCGCCGAGCTGGTTCGCGCCGTCGCGGTGCCGCACGCGGATCACGGCGGCGGCGGCGAGGTTGCCGATCCCCGCCGGCGAGCCGGGATCCACGTTGTCGTCGAGCGGGTCGTAGCCGGTGGCGCGCATCCGCTCGTCGAAGAACGCCTTCTGCGCCGGGAACAGGTCCACGAGCACGCGGTACGCGGCGAAGCTGATCGCCCGGTCCTTGTTGGCGTCGGTGCGATCGGCGGCGGGATGCCGCAGCGACGCGCCGTACTGGGTGCCGAGCGCCCGGGCGTCGTACGCGGCCCAGGCGTCGTACGTGGCCGTGTGCAGGATGGCGAACGAGCGCGCCACCACGGTGGGCCCGGGCAGGGCGACGCGGATGGCGACGCAGAGCGCATCGTTCCAGCGGAGCACGGCGTTCTCCACGCCGCGGGGCCCGAGCGCGGTGGAGTCGACGGCGACGCCGGGCATCGGCCCGGTGGCATCCCCGCCGCACCCGGCGAGCAGCACGAGGGCGCCCAGGGCCAGGGCGCGGCGGGGCGAACGTGTGGGCATCAACGCGGCGGGGAGAGGGTGTCCGGGCGAAAACAAATGATTACGCCGGCACGCTTGCGGCGCAACCGGCGTCGTCCATTGCGCACGCTCCGCGCCGCGGGATCGTGCGCGGCGCGGCTCCCCCTGCCGAACTAGCGCTTCTTCGCCGCCGGCTTCTTGGCCTTGGTGTCCTTGGCGGCCGGCTTCGCGGACTTCGCCGGCGCAGCCTTCTTCGCCGGCGCGGACTTCTTCGCCGACGCCGACTTGGCGGCCTTCTTGGCGCCCGTCCTGGCGGCGGGCGCCTCTTCGTCGGCGTCGTCGCCCTCGTCGTGCTCCTCCGCGTCCTCGGCCTCGTCGGCCTCCTCGGCGGGGTCCTCGACATGCTCGTCCACGAGGTCGATCACGTCCTCGTCGGCGGCGGGGGCGGCCGCCGCGGCGACCACGGCCGCCTTGGGACGGCCCCGGCCCTTCATGGCGCTCTTCGCCATCTCGGCTTCGAACATTGCCTTCGCCTCGCGCATCGCGAGGAGGTAGGCCGGATCTTCCCGGCGGAGCCTGCGGCTCGTCATGACTCAACTCCCTGGGTGGACGTCCAACCTAACCGGTCGTGCGCTTCATCGCACCGGTGCGATGCGGTCCGTGATCGCAGGTGTCGGGCCGGCGGCGCCCGCCCGCTACCGCTTCTCGTGGAAGCGCCCCATCCCGCACCAGCCGCGCGCGCGCGCCGGCGGCCAGTCGGTGTCGCGGGGCCGCTGTGTGCGTACGCGAATTTCCCCGAATGCGCGGCGAATCCTCGCGAACCTTTCTCCCCTCCTCTCAAGAGAGCATTCGCGAACACCGCAGTGCAATGGGATTCGGGAAAATTCGTGTACGCGCACCGC
>JAQBPZ010000399.1 GCA_028287225.1 Gemmatimonadota bacterium | reverse complement strand
GCCCGAGCAGGCGATGGGCGAGCGCGAGATCACCGCCCGGAGCGACGTCTATGCGCTCGGCGCGGTCACCTACGAGATGCTCGCCGGCGAGCCACCCTTCGCCGGCCCCACGGTGCAGGCGATCATCGCGCGCGTGATCACGGAGGAGCCGCGCTCGCTGGTCGCGCAGCGCAGGAGCGTACCGGCGCACGGGGACGTCGCCGTGCGACGCGCGCTCGAGAAGCTCCCGGCCGACAGGTTCGGCACGGCGGCAGGGTTCGCGGCGGCCCTGGACGGAGGCGGGGCGTCGCCCGTGTCCAGCGCTTCGGCTTCGGCACCGGCGAGGCGCGAGCGCTCGCACGTCGCCCGCCTCGCGCCCTGGGCAGCCGCGGTGGTCGCGCTGCTCGCCGGGCTCGCCGCGGGACGCCGGCACGCCCCTCCTCTCGGTCTCCCGCCAGGGCGAGCTGGCCGTGCTCACGCACGCGAGCCTGGTGGCCTTCAAGACCTACCAGGGAACGCTTGCCCGCATGCCGATCGGGGGTGGTGCGCCGCGCGCGATGGTGGACAGCGTGCGCGACGCGGACTGGGCGCCCGACGGCAAGGACCTGGTGATCATCCGGACGGTGGGCGAGAAGGACCGGCTCGAGTATCCGGCGGGCACGGTGCTGGTGGAGTCGGCGGGCTGGCTCAGCGATCCACGCTTCTCGCCTGACGGCGCTCGATCGCCTTCGCCGAGCATCCGTTCGAGTGGGACGATCGCGGAACGATCAACCTGGTGACGCTCGCCGGCAAGCGCACGGTGCTGAGCCCCGAGGAGTACTCCAGGATCAGCGGCATCGCCTGGACGCGCGACGGCGAGGTTCTCTTCTCGGCGTACACCCAGACCGCGCACCAGCAGCTCATCTTCGGCGTCCGGCCCGGGGGCGAGGTGCGCACCGCGATCAATGGCGCCGGCAACCTCGTGGCGCAGGACGTCGCCACGGATGCGCGGTGGCTCGTGACACGCGAAGTGTTCGCCCTCCAGCTCATGCTGCGCACGCCTCGCGACACCGTGGCGCGCGAC
This sequence comes from Gemmatimonadota bacterium, assembly GCA_028287225.1. Lineage (GTDB taxonomy): Bacteria > Gemmatimonadota > Gemmatimonadetes > Gemmatimonadales > Gemmatimonadaceae > AG11. The sequence goes on along the minus strand of JAQBPZ010000399.1, from coordinate 3,072 downwards.
GTGGGGTGGCTCGACTTCCCCTTTGGATCCGCGCTCTCGGGCGACGGCAGGCTGCTCGCCTTCGGCGAAGCGAGCGCAGAGAGCGGCGTGAACTATTCGGTGATGCTGCGCGCCACCGACGGTGGCAAGGCGGTGCGGCTCGGCGCGGGGATGCCGATGGCGTTCTCGCGCGACGGCCGCTGGCTGCTCACCCTGGTGCCGTCCCGACCGGGGCGCGTCGCGATCTATCCGACGGGCGCCGGCACCGAGCGCGCCGTGAACACCGCCGGATTCGAGACCATCTCACGGGCGGGATGGGGACCGACGGAGGATTCGGTCTGGTTCTGTGGCGCCGCCGCGGGAGCGAAGAACAGCTGCCGGCTGTCGCCGCTCGCCGGCGGCGCCTCGCGGCCACTCCCACCGGGGATGGGGCTGTTCTCGCCGGATGGCACCAGGATCCTCAGCAGGAACGATGGCAAGCTCGTGGTAACGACGGCGGCGGGGGAGCCGGTCCGCGAGCTGGCGACGGCCGACGAGGTGGTCACGGGATGGAGCGCCGACGGGCGCGGCATCTATCTCCGGCAGCCGAGGAGGATGACGATCGACCTGCTGGACATCGCGACCGGCGCTGGTCGTCGCGTCATCGACGATGCCACGGCGAACGCCGACCCGAACCGGCCTGTCCGGGCGGCGGCCGTGAGCGCCGACGGGCGCGTCTACACGTATCAGCCGCAGCGGCAGGCGTCGGATCTGTTCGTGGTGGATGGGGTGCGGCAGAAACCATGATGCGAGGCGGACTCACGGCGGCGCCACGTCATCGTGGCGCCGCCATGCTCTCCACCCGTACCGCTGCCAGTCACGGCCTCGGCGAGTCCACCCGGACGCGGTCCAGCACTGCCTTCTCGTCCGCGGCAACCGGCTCGGCGCGCCCGCCGAGCCACTGCGCCAGGAACCGCTCGCTGGCGGCATTGAACGCCTTGTTGTTCTCGGGCCGGGCGAAACCGTGGCCCTCGTCCGGAAAGACGTAGTACTCCACGGTCCTGCCGTTGCGCCGCAGGGCGTCGACGATCTGGTCCGCCTCGGCGCGATTGACACGTGGATCGTTTGCGCCCTGGCCGACCAGCAGCGGCGCCGTGATCTGGCCCGCCTTGAACAGCGGAGACTGCGCGGTGAGGAGCGCCTCGGTGTCGCCCATGCGCCGGTTGAACGTGCTCATCATCGTGGACCAGTACGGCGGGATGGATTTCAGCAGCGTGTTCAGGTTGGAGGGCCCCACGATGTCCACCCCGCACGTGAACGCATCCGGGGAAAAGGCGAGCGCGGCGAGGGTGGCGTAGCCCCCGTAGCTGCCGCCCATGATGCACACGCGGGCCGGGTCCGCGACGCCCCTGCGAACCGCCCACTCCTTGCCGTCGAGGAGATCCGTGCGCATCGCGCCGGCCCACTGCCGGTCGCCGGCGTTGACGTACTGCTTGCCGTAGCCGGTGGACCCGCGGAAGTTCACCTGCATCACGGCGTAGCCGCGGTTCGCCAGCCACTGCACGGTGCCGTTGTAGCCCCACTGGTCGCGGCCCCACGGGCCGCCGTGCACGAGCACCACCATCGGCAGGCCGGTGGCGCTCGTCCCCGCCGGTGTCGTGAGGTATCCGTACAGCGTCATGCCGTCACGCGCCCTGAACTCCACCGGCTGCATCTTGGCCAGGCGGTACTGGTCGAGCGCGGGCCGGCTGCTGAAGAGAAGCGTGGCATGCTGCGTCGGGCGATCGTAGAGGTAGTAGGCGATGGGCGCATCGTCCGTGCGCATCGTCACGATCCACCGCCGGTCGTCGAGGCTCCGCGAGAGGGCCGCGACGTCCCCGCCGCTGACGCGGCGCAACGCTGCGAAGTCGCTCGCGAGCCGCGAGTCGATGAACTCGTGCTCCTGACGCTGGCGCGCCACCGCCACCGCCTCCAGCGCGTCGGTGCGTGGATTCGTGATGATGCCGCCCACGTCGAAGTGTGGATCCTCCACCACCACGCGCTGCCGTCCCGTGGCCGCATCCACCGACAGCAGGCGCGCGGCGTTCACCCCGAGGCTGGTGGCCACGAGCAGCGCACGATTGTCGGCGGACCAGCCCATGATGCCGCCGAGCGTCTCGTCCCCGCCCCACCGCATCAGCTCCCGCCATGGGGCGCCGGCGTTGTTCCGCACACGCACGATGGCGCCCCCGTCCGGCGTCGATGCCTGCGCCGCGCGAACGGCGAGGGTATGGTCGGCCTGCCAGCTCGCGACGTCGCCGGGATTCCGGGTATCGAGCGTCACGGCGCGCGTCGCCAGGTCGATGCGATACACGTCGAAGACCCGGGGATCACGCCGGTTGAGCTGCACGAGGAGCGTCGTCGGGTGCGAGCGCTCGTAGCCCACGATGTCGGCGCGCACCTTCTCGAAGGGCGTGAGGTCGACGGTGGATCGCGACGCGACGTTCGTCTGGTACACCCGCCAGTTCTCGTCTCCCCCCACGTCCTGCGCATACAGCAGGTGCCGGCTGTCGAACTGCCAGAAGTACGACCGGATGCCGCGCTTCGTGTCGCTCGTGACCGGGTGGTCGTCGCTGCGGCCGAGCGTGCGCACCCAGATGTTGAGCACTCCGTTCACCGGCGCGAGGTACGCCACCTGGCGACCGTCGGGCGAGATGTCCGGGGAGGTCCGCTGGGGATTGCCGAACAGCACTTCGCGCGGAATGAGCGGCGATGCACGCTCCTGCGCGCCAAGGGGTGTCGGCGCGGTCGCGAGTGACATCACGATGAGCGGGAACGTGAAGCGGAGCAGACGCATGCGGTCCTCGCGGCTGGTGGGAACCGCGAATATGCGGGGCCGCCGGCGCCTTTGGCGAGATGGAGCTTGCGAGCGACTGCTCCTCGCGGCCGCGCGCCGCGCATGATGGGCCGCCACGCCGTGGCGGCCCATCGTGGCGATCACGCCATCGTCGGCGTTCCGGCGCCGCGGCCGCGCTGCAGCACGACCACGAGCGCGACGGGCACGAGGATGCCGAGCGCCATCGCGGCGATCCCGAGCCGCGGCGCGGCGAGGCCGATGATCGCGAACGCGACCAG
>JAQBPZ010000126.1 GCA_028287225.1 Gemmatimonadota bacterium | reverse complement strand
CTCCCACCACCACTGGTGCCCGACGACGCTGATGGTGAGGGGATGCTTCGACGGCGAGCCGCTGATGGAGCGGCCGAGGGTGAAGTCGTAGAAGAGGAACACGAGCAGGATGGCGACGCTGATGCCGACGCCGATCGTGACGCCGTGCGTCATCCGGCGCTCGTGGTCCTCGCGCAGGCTCTCCCCCCGCGCGGCGCGGCGCCGCGCGCGGCCGATGGCCCACAGGAGCGCCCCGATGGTGGCGACGTACACCGCGGCGGCGGTCCAGAACGCGAACCACCACTGCCGTTCGACCCCGCCCGCCTGCGGACCGGAGGAGCGCAGCATGGACTGGTCGAGCGCGCCGCGGCACCCCGCCATGACCAGGATGACGACGAGGGCGACGAGCGCCAGCGCCGCGCCGTGCGCGGAGGACGTGGGGCGACGACGCGATCCGCTCACGGCATCTCCGAGGCGGGCGGGCGGAAGGACTGCTTCGGCTTCTCGGCGCGGCTGAGCGACTGCGAGCCCGGCGACATCATCATGTGCTCGGAGCGCGACGAGCGCGCCGCCGACGGGGTCAGGCTGCTCAGCGACCGCACGTACGAGACGAGCTGCCACACCTGCGACGTGGGAATCTTCCCGCCGAACGAGGGCATCCCGTTGGGGCGGCCCTGCACGATGGTGGCGAAGATGTTCTCCGGCGCGCTGCCGTAGATCCACTTCTCGTCCATGAGCGGGGGGCCCATCCCCCCGCCGCCGTTGGAGTGGCATCCCGCGCAGTTGTACCAGCCGAACAGGCGCTGCCCCTCCGAGATCGCGTACGCGTTGTTCTCGTACGGGTTGGCCATGTGCACCGACGTGTCCATCATCGTGCCCGGCTGCAGCTCGCTGACGCGCACCTCGGCCGACGGCGTGGTGCTGGGGGGCGACTCGCGCAGGCGGCGCTGCTCGCGGTCGCAGGCAGTGAGCGTGAGCGTCAGCACGCCGAGCAGCGCGAGCGCGCTGCCGCTCCTATTGCAGCGAGAAGACATACACCGTCCCTCCCTTCGTCGTCCGCTGCGGCAGGTCCTTCATCGCGTTGCCGAAGCCGAGCGCGATGGTGGAGTCGCGCCCGTCGAGGTCGCCGGCCACGATGGCGCCCGCCCAGCCTCCCACGCCCGACACGATGGCGACGTACTGGTGCCCGTCCGGACCGCGATACGTGATCGGCTGGCCGATGATCCCCGAGCCCGTCTTGAACTGCCAGAGCTGCTTCCCGGTGCGCGCGTCGACCGCCTTGAACCAGCCGTCCATGGTGCCGTAGAAGGCGACGTCGCCCGCCGTCACGAGGGTGCCGCTCCACACCGGCAGGTCCTCCTTGATGGACCACGCGATGCGGCCCTTCACGGGATCCCAGGCGTCGAACACGCCGCGGTTGCCGCCGGGCCCCGCCTTCATCTTCACGTTCATGCCGACGTACGGCGTGCCGGCGATGTAGTTGGCCTGGATGCCCTCCACGTCCTGGCAGAGGTTCTGGTGCGGGATGTAGAGCAGGCCGGTGCGCGGCGAGAACGCCGAGGGCTGCCAGTCCTTGGCGCCGGGCGACGCCGGGCAGATGTCGCGCACCACCTCGCCGATCCTCGACTTCTTGCTGGTGTCGTATTGCAGTCGACCAGTAGAGAGGTCGACGCCGAACGACGTGGTGATGTTGCCGAACGGCTCGGCCGACAGGATCTCGCCGGTGGCGCGGTCCATCATGTACACGTAGCCGTTGCGGTCGGGGTGCAGCAGCACGTGGCGCGTCTGCCCCTTCCACGGCACGTCCACGAGCACCGACTCGTTCACGCCGTCGTAGTCGTGCAGGTCGTGGTCGCTCATCTGGAGGCCCCACACCGCGTCGCCCGTATCGGGGTCGCGCGCGAAGAGCGTGGAGCTCCACTTGTTGTCGCCGGGCCGCTGGTCGGGATTCCACGGGCCGGGGTTCGCCGACCCGTAGTAGATCAGGTTGAGCGTGGGGTCGTAGGAGATCCACCCCCACACGTTGCCCCCGCCGATCTTCCACTGCGTGGCCGGCCAGGTCTTCACGCCGAGGTCCGCGCCCTGGTCCTTCTTGTAGAACGGCTTGAAGCGCGGGCCGATCTTCACGTCGCTGTCGGGCCCCGTGTGGTACGCCGTCCAGACGAGGTTGCCGCTCCCGAGGTCGAGCGCCTTGATCCAGCCGCGCACGCCCATCTCGCCGCCCGAGTTGCCGACGATGACCTTGTTCTTCACGACGAGCGGCGCCATCGTCATGGTCTCGCCGATGTTGATGTCGCCCACCTTCGTCTTCCACCGCTCGGCGCCGGTGTTCGCGTCCACGGCGACGACGTGGTTGTCGAGGGTGTTGTAGACGACCAGCCCGTTCGCGTACACGGCGCCGCGGTTCACCACGTCGCAGCAGGCCACGCCCTGCGCTGCCGAGGCGGGGGCGGGATCGTAGCGCCACTTCTGCGGCGCGCCGGGCTGCGTGAGGTCGAGCGCGTAGAGCTGGTTCGGGAAGGGCGTGACGATGTACATCGTGTTGTTCACCACGAGCGGCGCCTCCTCGTGGCCGCGCAGCACGCTCGTGGAGAATGTCCACGCGACGTGGAGCCGCGCGACGTTCTCCGTGGTGATCTCGGCGAGCTGGCTGTAGCGCAGCGCCGAGTAGCTCTTGGCGGGGCGCGTCCACTGCCCGTCCTCTGGATCCAGCGGCGCGGTGGCGCCGGTGCTGCCCCCCGCGGGAAGCGCGGGAGGGGCGGGCTGGTGCAGCTGGGAGGGCGACTGCTCGCGGGTGCAGGCGGCGGCGAGGATCGTGAGCACCATGACGCGCGCGGCGCGAGACGTCAGCGCGCGCGGGAACGTGGTCGGCGCGGCGGGCCCGAAGGGATTCATTTCGGTGACCGGGTACACGGTGGGAATGGTGCGGCGGTGCGCCTCGGGGTGGTGCTAAAAGCGTACCGGCACGACGTGTCGTTCAGCATGTGTACGAGTTGCGCGTGCACCTGTGTACGAGTTCATACCGTGCGTCGCGCGCCTGCCGAGCGAGGCGTCGTTCTTGCCCCCGTCCGGGACGATGATCATCCGTTTTCCGCCACCTGTCCACATGCGCCGATGGTGCGCGCGCGCCGCGATGGCAATGCCATTGCTCCTGGTGCCGCGCACGCTGCTCGCGCACCCCGGCCGCGCGCCCGAGCCGCACGATCTGTGGACGGCGTGGCACGCCGACCCCGTGGTGATCGCGGGACTCGCGCTCGGCGTGTGGCTCTACCTCCGCGGCGCGGGGCGGATCCGCGCGCGCGCCGGCGGCCGGCGGGGCATTCCGCGCTGGCGCACCGCCGCGTGGCTCGGCGGAATGGCCGCCGTCGCCCTGGCGCTCCTCTCCCCGATCGACGCGGTGGGCCAGTCGCTGTTCGCCGTCCACATGGTGCAGCACCTTCTGCTGATCATGGTGGCGGCCCCGCTCCTCACGCTCGGCGAGCCCCTCGTGCCCATGCTCTTCGCCCTCTCACCCGGCGTTCGGCGCACGGTGGGGCTCTGGTGGCGTGACGCGCGGGTGCTGCCGGCGCTCTGGGGGGCGGTCACCCATCCGCTCGGGGCCTGGACGCTGCACGTCGGCGGGCTGGTGGCCTGGCACATCCCGCGCTGCTACGATGCGGCGGCGCGCAGCCTGCCCGTGCACGTGCTGGAGCACCTGACGTTCTTCGTGACGGCGCTCTGGTTCTGGTGGGTGCTCTTCGACCGCCGCTCGCGGCACCGCCTGGGCACCGGCCCCGCGGTGCTCTACCTCTTCACCGCCGCGCTCGCGAGCACCCTCCTCGGCGCCGCGATCAGCCTGTCGGCGCGTCCATGGTACTCGGCCCACTGGGGCACGACGACCGCCTGGGGACTCACGCCGCTGGAGGACCAGCAGGTGGCGGGGCTCATCATGTGGGTGCCGGGCGGGATGGTCTATCTGATGGCGCTGGCGCCGATGATGATCCGGGTGCTGAGCGACAGGAGGATCAGGGATTAGGGATCAGGAACTGCCTGGCGCCCCGAGCGGATGTCATGTCATCCTGCTGGCGCGCAGGGCCGGCGGGCGCCCTCCGGGCAGTCTTCTGTCCCTGCCCCGAAGCAGGCCCCGCCTGCATGGAGAGGAGACTGCCCGGAGG
>JAQBPZ010000366.1 GCA_028287225.1 Gemmatimonadota bacterium | reverse complement strand
CCGGACCGGAAGGGCGTGCTAAACGGCGAACGGCGTTCGCGGTTTGGGGTGACCGGTGGGCGGAAGACGCCGCCCGAGGCCTTACCGCCAACCGCTCACCGCAAACCGCTAACGCCTTTCGCCTTTTCGCACGCCCTTCCGGTCCGACAGACTAGAACGCGCTGAGCGCCAGGAACGAGATGCCGACGTAGCCGCTCGTGGGGCCCGTGCCGCCGCCGGTGGTGGTAGTCACGCCGCCGATGGTCGTGGTGGTGGTCGCGTAGCTGTTCCACCGCACGCCGCCGTTGATGCCGGCGTGGAAGTTCGGGGTCACGTGCACGTTCAGCGTCGGTCCCGCCTGGTAGCGGTAGCCGTACCGGCTGCCACCCTGCGCCACGAACTCGCCGCCCAGATAGACCGGCGTGATCGGCATGGGACGGAAGGCCAGGCGCGCGCGGGTCCAGATGTACTCGGGCTTCGTGGCGTACGACACGATGAAGCCGTGCTCGTAGATGCCGCCCCAGTAGTTGGCCACCGCGCCGACCGTCGGGCTGTTCTCGCCACCGCCGGGCGCGCCGACGTTGTTGTTGCTGGTCACGTCGCCGCTCACGAGGTTGTAACCCACGGTGCCTTCCACGGAGCCGGTCATGCCGCGGTACTGGACGCCCACCTGTGGATTGAAGGCGACGCGCTGGTCATGATGGGCGTCGCCGTTCAGCTCGAACCCGTTGCGGAACCGGTAGCTCTGGACGTTGGCGCCGATGAGCCAGTTCCAGCCGAGGTTGCCCGGCGTCAGCGTGGCGCCGAGAATGGCGGAGCCTTCCCCGAAGCCGGCCGCCTCGGCAGCACCGTAGACGGCGAGGTTCTGAGCGCTGGCCCCCTGGGCGAACAGCGCGGCGAAACCGGCGGCGAGTGCGAAACGGCGCGTTCTGGATTGCATGGTCGTTGTTGTGCTCGAGGACACGGGGAGCCTGTGATGGAAGCTGTCCCTGCAGACGCCCGTGCCCTGATGCCAAAAGCGTACCGGGTGCCTGACTGAAGCGGGGCCACACCCCGCACAGACCCCGGGAGGCGCCGCCTACCGGGCCGCCAGCCGCACCGCGTTCGCGAACTGCTCGGGCTGGTTCCTGGCGAGCTCCAGCGCGTATTCCGTCCAGAAGCGTCCGGCCGCGGGCCCCCCGTTGCACGGGCCGTCCGACTGCCCCGGCGCCTTGACCCACAGGTAGGCGTCCACGAGCGGGTTGCCCGTCTGCGTCGTGGGGAACGCGCCGAGCGCCTGGCCACGCGGATTGCACCACTGGCCGTTGCCACCCACGCCGTTGCGGCTCGTGTCGATGATGAAGTGCTTGTTGCCGGTCATCGAGGCCACGCGCTCCCCGTAGCGGATGCTCTCCGGCGTCGGGACGAAGTTGGACACGTTCAGCGCGAAGCCATCCGCCCGGTCGAGGCCGGCCCGGCGCAGGCGGACAGCCATCTGGTCCGGCTTGACCCAGCGCGCATTGCCCGCGTCCACGTAGACCGTGGCCCCGTTGTCCTTGAGCACGCCGACGGCGTCGCGCAGCATCGTCAGCCGCGACTCCTGCTCGTCACGGCCGAGGCAGTCGAGGTGGCCCAGCGCGTCGGGCTCGAGCACCACGATGGTCTTGTGACCGCGCAGCCCGGCCGCGAAGTCGCGGATCCACCGCGCGTAGGCTCCCGCATCGCGATCGCCGCCGGCGGAATGACCGCCGCAGTCGCGATTCGGAATGTTGTAGGCGACGAGCACCGGCACCGCGCCGGTGGACGAGGCGAACGACGCGACACGCGATACCTCGCCGCGAAGGTCGCGCGCCCAGCCCCCGATCCAGTGCGCGGTGGGCTGGCTGGCGAGCCGGTCGAGCAGCGCGGCATCCCGCGGACGCGAGCGGCGGAGTGCGTCCGCCTCGCGCGTCACGGCCAGCGCCGGCGCGGCGAACAGGCGGATCCCGGAGAGGACGTTGGTCACGGTCGTTGCCGCCTCATCGGCGCGCGCGTACAGCCGCGCCGCCATGGACGGCGAGACGGCGTGGCCGACATGAACGGTGGCGAGCAGCGCGAAGGGCACCAGCGCGATGAGCGCAAGGCGGCGACGGCCGCGCCCGGAGACGTCCTTCATCCTGAATCCTCTGCAGTATCCCAGCCGACTTCGATCGTGGTGCGTGAGCGGACGATCCGACCGGCGTCGCCGCGGGGAGCGGGTGCCTGCAGATGGTCGGAGTCCGCCACCATGATAACGACGACGGATCCGTAGCGCTGTAACCTGCGTCACACCAACGACTTGGCAGGCTCAACCATTCGGCTGTTCGAGGGGTCGGTGTCGCGCGGCATGCGCGGTGGGCAGATTTGCAGGGCGCCGCGTCGCGCTCCATCCGCCTACCCGTTCCCGCGCCAATGCTCCAGCCGTTTCCAACCCGCCGCGCCGGCAGAGGGTGGCACCTCATGGCGGCGGCGGCGTTCCTCGCGCTGTCCGGCTGCGAGCCGCGCGACGCGGCCGCTCGTCGCAAGGCCCGCGAGGAGGCGGAGGCACAGCGCGCCGTCCTGCCGCCCACGCCGAAGTCCGACTCGGAGCTCGCCGCGGAGGGAAAGCTGAAGGCCGAGCTGGAGCGGCGGGCCCGGGTGGCGGCGGCGCTGCTGCACAGCCTCGGCCGCACCCCCGCCGAAGTCGCCGCGCTGCCCCCGCTGGTGCTGCCCGAGCCCACGCTCCTGGCGCCCACGGCCGCGACGCCCGAGGTGCAGCGCGCCCTGATGCTCAAGTCGGCGAAGACCGCGTGGCGCTTCGTCTCACGCAACGTGGCCGCGAGCGGCTTCGTGAGCGCCACGGACGTCTACGCGTACGCGACGGTGTGGGACATCGCGAGCACGCTCGCCGCGACCTACAGCGCGCGCGAGCTGGGCATCATCTCGGCCGCGCAGTATCGCACGGCCATGGACCGCGCCCTCGCGACGCTGGCCACGATGCCGCGCTACGACAGCACCGCGTTCAACAAGCTGTACGCGGTCGGCAGCGCGCGGATGGTGGACCGGCAGGCGCACGTGAGCCACGAGGGATACGGGTGGTCTGCGCTCGATCACGGGCGCCTGCTCGTCTGGCTGCGCATCGTGGGCACCGACACCGCCTACACCGCGCGCACGCAGGCCATCGTCGCACGCCTCCGCCTGGACCGCCTGATCGTGGACGGCTACCTGCGCGGGCAGGACCTCAACCCGCGATACGGGCAGCCCCTCATCGCGAAGCATCGCGTGTATGGAGAGGGGCGCATCGGCTACGAGCAGTACGCGGCCGAGGGGTTCGCGCTGTGGGGCGCGCGGGCGCCGCTGGCGCTCGACTTCAGGGCGAACGGCCGCCCGGTGACCGTGCTGGGCCAGACCGTGCTGGCCGACGAGCGCGGGACGGACGTGCTGACCAGCGAGCCGTTCATCATGATGGGCCTCGAGCTCGGCTGGACGACGCCGCACTGGCGCTCGCTCTCGCTGGCGATGCTCGCGGCGCAGGAAGCGCGGTCGCGAGAGACGGGGCGCATCACGCTCCTGAGCGAGGACGCGGTGAACGATCCCCCGTGGTTCTTCTACTACTACCTCCTCTATCGCGACGGGCACACGTTCATCGTCACCTCGCCACTGGGACACGTGAGCCCGAACTTCCCGCGCTGGGTCAGCACCAAGGCGGCATTCGGCTACCATGCGCTCGCGCCCAGCGACTACACCTGGCGCGCAATGCAGGCGGTGCAGCCGAGCGGTGCGAGCGGCGGAGGGTGGACGGCCGGCGTGTACGAGGGCTCGGGGCGCGCGACGCCGGCCAACAACCTCAACACGGCGGCCATGGTGCTCGAGGCGGCGGCGTACGTGCTCCGCGGCTCCTGCCCGCTGATCCAGCGGTGTGAAAAGAAATAACGAGTAACGAGTAACCTTCAGGGCAGCCTCCCGAGCGGAGGTCACCCCGCAGGAGCGCAGCGAGTGTCGGGGTCAGCGTCCCGTGCTGGGCGTCTGACTCAAAGCACCGGACAGTGACCCCGACACTCGCTCGTTGCACTCGCTCCTGCGGGGTGACAGCCACTCGGGAGTCCGCCCTGCAGGTTACTCGTTACTCGTTACTCGTTTTACGGAGTCGCCAGCTTCGTCGCGGGGGTGAGCCAGCGACGGAGGCCGGTGAATCGCGGCGTCGCTTCCACTTCGCGCCGCACCACGATCACGAAGCTCGCGCGGAGCGGTGATTCCACGGCGCGCGTGAACGCCACCCTGCCGCGCCCGGAGATCGTCGTGCCGGGCACGTCCCACCGGATCTCGGTCCCGGGATCCATCGGGTTGTCCACCACGAAGCGCGCGTCGGTCTCGCTCCATTCCTCCAGCAGTCCCATGCCGAGGTCGACGTCGGCCGTGCCCTCCTTCGTCATGCCGAGCAGCGCCGGCAGCCCCACCGCGATGCGGCGCGGGCCCCGCGGGTGGACCAGCCGCTCCATGGCGTTCTCCACGTTCTCCACGAGCGGCATGCTCTGGCGGTACTGCTGCCGGGCGTGCGGGATGGCGTGATGCGCGCTGTGCAGCTCGATCGCGTCCCGCGTGGCGATCGGCATCTCCTGGAACACCACCCCGTGCTGGTACACGGTGCCGTGCTTCGTCTCGATCGGCGTCACGTGCGTCACGATGGCGAAGGTGACGATCTCGCCGGCCGAGAGCCGCAGCGGGATCTCCACCAGCGTGTCGCGCGGGAACTGGCAGGTGCAGCGGAAGGACAGCCCGGACGAGTTGATGTCCTGCGTCGTGGCCGGCACCGCCGCGCCGTCCATCGCGTCGCCAAGGATGGCCCGGACCCGCGTGGGGATCTTCTGCGCGAACCGGTGGTCGGCGCGCATCTGCCGCGACTGGATGCTGTGCTGCACCACGTACGCCGCGAAGTACAGGTTCCACGCGACCCAGATCAGGTTCACGACGAACGCCGCGGAGAGCCCGACGTCGCCGTCGTGGTAGTCCACCCAGCTGTAGTAGCGCGCCGTGAACGCCCAGACCACGGCAACCACGGACAGGACGGCCAGGCACAGCTGCGGCGCGTACGTCTTGAACGGAACGTCGCCGGCCCCCTTCGGGGTCACGTTGAACTTGAGCGGCTTCTTCGCGAAGAACCCCCCGATGGCCCGCAGGTACGTCCAGAAGCGCGTCATGTTGTACCGCTCCGCGATGAGCATGTAGCCCGTGCCGCGCGCCAGCAGCTCGAACGCGGTGATGCGGAGGAGCATGAAGGGAATCAGCCGGACGAGAAACTCGCGGTTGTCCGCCGACACCGGGAGCCAGCCGGTGAGGAAGAACGCGATCGGCGCGAGGTAGAACACGAGCCGCTGGATCGCGTCCAGGTAGACGATGAGCGCGGAGAAGTACGCGACGCGCTGCTTCCAGGCGAGGCCGGGCAGAAGGAGCGGGTTCATCTTCCGCATGATCTGCATCGTGCCCTGGCCCCACCGCAGGCGCTGCACGTGGTACTGCGTGGCGTTCGCCGGCGCGAGCCCGTAGGCCAGCGTCTCGCCGTGGTAGTACGTCTCCCATCCCCTGGAGTGCAGGATGAGCGACGTCTCCATGTCCTCCGTGATCGTCTGCGTGGAGAAGCCGCCGATCGACTCCAGCGCCGAGCGGCGCAGCACGCCGCAGCTGCCGCAGAAGAACGACGCGTTCACGCGGTCGAGCCCGGGCTGCACGATGGAGAAGAAGAGCCGGTTCTCCTCCCACAGGCGGCGCCCCTCGTCGTTCACGACGTGCGTGAACGAGTCGGTGTTGTAGAAGTCCTGGGGCGACTGCACCATGGCCAGCTTCGGATTCTCGAAGTAGCCCAGCATCCGGTCCAGGATGTTGGGCAGCGGCACGTGGTCGGCGTCGAGCTGCAGGATGAACTCGGCGCGCGTCACCTTGAGCGCGTGGTTCAGGTTGCCCGCCTTGGCGTGCTGGTTGCCCTTCCGGCGCACGTAGCCGATGCCCAGCTCCCTCGCCATCGCCAGCACTTCTTCGCGCTTCCCGTCGTCCAGGAGGTAGGTGCCGTGGGGATAGCGGATGGCGCGCGCGCCGATGGCCGTGCGGCGGATCAGCTGCAGCGGCTCGTCGAAGCAGGTGATGAAGACGTCCACCGCGAGGCCGGCGGGCGCGGGCGGCGGCTCGCGGCGCTGGAGCTTCCACACGTTGAAGATGAAGAAGCACATCGACAGCAGTCCCGCCGTCTCCGCCAGCACCAGGATGACCGAGAAGATCGGGTGCGACCAGTTCAGCGTCGCGGTCCACCGCCACCAGATCCAGTACACGCTGTACAGGAGCGCGAGGCTCGCGATCACGCGAACCGTCAGCTCCTGCAGGTGCGGAAGCTGGGGGATGGTGTTGGCGGAGAGCGCCGGCCTCTGGGAGGCGGTCGCGGCGGGATCGACGGTGGTGCTCACTCTCGAATCTCGGGGGGGGAGCGGGAGGTGAACCTAAGTCCAGAGCACGAGCCGCGCCGGGCGGCATGCGACTCTCCCATTGCAATGGACGAGCCCGCTCGTTACCTGCAGTGAGCGCATGCGTCGATGCAGTGTCGAACCGGGACGCCTGGTCGGGCCTCCCCGCATTTCCCTCCTCCGACGTACCGACCAATGGACCGCTCGTCCTCTCCCGCCCGCCCCACACGCGTGCGCCCGTCATCTCCCCGTTCGCTTCGCGCAATCGCCATCGGCGGGCTCCTGGCCCTCGCCGCTGCCTGTGCGGGCGACGGCAGCGCCGGCGTGGGCCCGAGCAGCACCGACGACGCGAGCCGCAAGGGACTGGACGGGACGCCCGCGCCGACCCCGGCCGCACCCGGCGTCAACGTCCTGGCCGGCGCCACGCTGTGGGTGGATCCGGCCTCCAACGCGCGGCGCACCGCCGACGCCTGGCGGGCGAGCCGGCCGGCCGACGCGGCCCAGCTCGAGAAGATCGCCGCGCAGCCGCAGGTGCGCTGGTTCGGCAACTGGAACACCGCCGTGACGCGCGACGTCGACGCGGTCACCGCCGCGATGAGCGCCGGGGGCGCGCTCCCCGTGCTCGTGGCGTACAACATCCCGCAGCGCGACTGCGGCGGCCTCTCGGGCGGCAACACCACCACGGCCGATGCCTACCGCACGTGGATCGCCCAGTTCGCGCAGGGCATCGGCGCGCGGCGCGCCGCCGTGATCCTGGAGCCCGATGCGCTGGCGGGCATGGACTGCCTCTCGCCTGCCGACCAGCAGCTTCGCCTGGACCTGCTCAACTTCGCCGTGACCACCCTCCGCGCGCAGGGCAGCGTCGCCGTCTATCTCGACGCCGGCAATTCGGCGTGGCAGCCCGCGGCGGTCATCGCGAGCCGGCTGACGCGCGCCGGCATCGCCGCCGCGCAGGGCTTCGCGCTGAACGTGTCCAACTTCCTTCCCACCGCCCAGAACGTGGCCTACGGCCGCCAGGTCTCGGCGCTCGTCGGCGGCCGGCACTTCCTGATCGACACCGGGCGGAATGGCCTGGGTGGCAGCGGCGAGTGGTGCAACCCCGAGGGCCGAGCCCTCGGAGAGCGCCCCACCACCTCCACCGGCGAGCCGCTGGTGGATGCCTACTTCTGGGTGAAGTCGCCGGGTGAGTCCGACGGCAGCTGCAACGGCGGCGCCGCCTCCGGCACCTGGATGCCGGAATACGCGCTCGGCCTCGCGAAGCGGGCCACGTACTGAAGACGGTCGGCGGGTCAGCTGACCGCTGGCCGGCCTAGATCCGCTGCGGCTCGTCGATCGTACGCGCGTTCCGGACGTTGCCGGTGTTGAGCGTGCCCGCCGGCTCGAAGAGCAGCACCGAGACCTCGGCGTCGGCCACGGGGCGGTGCTCCACGCCGCGCGGCACCACGAGCAGCTCGCCCGGCCCCAGCTCGATGCTGCGGTCGCGCAGCTCCATCCGGAAGCGGCCCGCGACCACGAGGAACAGCTCGTCCTCGTCCGCGTGATGATGCCAGGTGAACTCCCCCGCGAACTTCGCCAGCTTCACCTGCTGGCCGTTCAGCTCCGCGATGACCTTCGGCTGCCAGTGCTCGCTGAAGCTCGCGAGCTTGTCGGCGATGACCACCTTCTCCATGCGTTCAGTCCTGCCAGGTGGAAGTCTCGTCGAAGTTGACGCGCGCCGGCGCGAGGGCGAGAAGATGCCGGACTCGCCGGCAGCGCACAAGCGAGCGACGCGGCGGGTGAGGCCCGGGCCGGTGACACGCACCGCTTTCGCCGTCCCGGTCCGATACTGATGGCTCGCGGCCGGCCACCTCGCGAGCTGCATCGCGTCGATCATCGCCGGCGTGCTCCAGCTGCGGCTGGCCTACGTGACGGGTGCACCCGTCGACGGCCTCTGGATGATCGGCGCCCTGCTCATCTTCCTCGCCGCCGACGATGCCGCCAGCCAGGCGAATGCGGTGGTCAGCGAGCCGCCCGCCACGCCGGCGCGGGAGCCGTGGGTGTCCGACGACCTGGCGCATGCGCCCGTGGCGGGAGTGCAGCTCTGGCTTCCGTACCTGTTCGCCGCCGCGGCGTTCGGCGTGCTGCTCGCCGCCACCTCGGGCCACTGGCACGGGCCGCTCGGCGTCGTCGTTGCGACGAACGCGCTGGTGCTCCTCCTGGTCGGGGGTGCGGCAGAGCTTCGCGCTGCGCGACAACGTGGCACTCTCCCGCGCGCACCTCGCGCAGGAACGCCGCTTTCGTTCGCTCGTGCAGTTCTCGTCGGACCTGATCACCGTGATCGACCGCACGGGCACCATCGTGTACCAGAGCCCCGTCGTCCAGCGCCTGCTCGGGCTCCCCACCGAGGCCACGATCGGCAGCTCGGTGCTGCTGCTCGTCCACCCGGAGGAGCACGCGCGCTTCCAGCGTCTCGTGGAGCGTGCCGCCCACGCGCTCGATGCCGCACCGCCCGGAGATTCCTGGCGCCCGGACGATGCGCGGCTCGGCAGCGGACGTCCGTCCCGCTGGCGGCTCCGGCACAGCTCGGGGCGGTACCTGTGGGCCGAGAGCGGGCCACCGCGCTGGCCACCCACGCCGGCCGCGGGCTTCTCGTCATCAACACGCGCGACGTCACCGAACGGGTGATGCTGGAGGCCGAGCTGCGCAGCGCGCAGACGCTCGAGGCCGTCGGACGCCTCGCGGGCGGGATCGCGCACGACTTCAACAACCTCCTGATGACCGTGCGCGGAAACGTGTCCCTCCTGCGGCCGTGGGGCCCCGGGGAGCCCGAGGTGGAGAACGTGGAGCTGGACGAGATCGACGCCGCCGTCGACCACGCGGCATCGTTGACCAGGCAGCTCCTGGCCTTCAGCCAGCGGCAGGTCATCCGGACGCAGCGGCTCGAGCTCGGCAAGGTCGTCGACGTGCTCACCCCCCGCATTCGCCACCTCCTCGGGCCAGCCGTCGAGCTGCACGTGGAGTCCGGCGGCGAATGCTGGCTGGAGGCGGATCCCGGCCAGGTGGAGGAGATCGTCATGAACCTCACCGCCAACAGCGGCGACGCCATGCCGGAGGGTGGCGTGCTCACGCTGCGGATGTTCACGGCCGACGTCACCGAGGATGAAGCGCGGCGCGAGCCTCGGCTGCTGACCGGCGCCTACGTCACGCTCGTGGTGGAAGACACGGGCTGCGGCATGTCGGCGGAGACGCTCACGCATGCCTTCGAGCCCTTCTTCACCACCAAGCCGTCGGGCGGCGGCCTCGGACTGTCCACGGTGTTCGGTATTGCAACGCAGCTCGGCGGCCACGTGGCCGTCCGGAGCACCCCCGGCCTGGGCACCCGGTTCGACGTCTGCCTTCCGCGCGCCACCAGCGCACCCGACGGCGCGCCGCCGGCCGGCCTCCGCGCTTCCCGACGTCAGTCGAGCGTGCTGCCGGGCAGTCGCGGACAGCGCATCCTGGTCGTGGACGACGAGGTCCCGGTGCAGCGCGCGCTCCAGCGAATCCTTCTCCGCGATGGATACGACGTGCTCACGGCGGGCGAGGGCGTGGAGGCGCTGGAGCTGGAGGCCCGGACCGAGGGACCGATCCACCTGCTGCTCACCGACGTCATGATGCCGCGCATGGACGGGCGCGAGCTGATGCTCCGCTTCGCCGAGCGGCGGCCCGGCGCCGCGGTGGTCTGCATGTCGGGGTTCGTGGACGACGACCTGCGCGCGTCCCTGCCCCTCCAGGACTGCACCTTCCTCGCGAAGCCGTTCAGCATCGGCAGCGTGCTCGAGGCCGTCCATCAGGAGCTCGAGCTGCGGCTGCCCGTCTGACGGCCGGCATCCGTACCACCCTGGACCGCGATTCAAGCGGGCTGGAGCGCGACCGGCGTGCATCCTGCGTGGTATCGAGCCCATGAGCTCTCCCGAGGACCGCGGCGTGATGCC
>JAQBPZ010000358.1 GCA_028287225.1 Gemmatimonadota bacterium | reverse complement strand
GCCCACCGAGAGGCGGAACCAGCCGGTGTCGCCGCGCACGCCGAACGCCTGGAAGGGGACGATGGCGATGCCCGCCTCGTGCAGCAGCCAGGCGCGCACCGCCTCGTCGTCGCGCAGGAGCTCGCCCGACGGGGTGCGGCGGCCGGCGAGGACGAACCGCACGCTCAGGTAGATGGCGCCCGCCGGGGCGATGGCGTCCACCGGCAGGCCCGCATTCCGCATGGCGACGATGCCGTCATGCAGCGCGTCCAGCCGTGCGCGCACCGCGGCCACCATGCGCCCGCGATACGCGGCCATCGCCGCGGTGTCGTCCAGGAAGCTCGCGACGGCCCGCTGCTCGGCGCGCGGTGCCCATGCCCCGATGTGGCCCAGCAGCGCGCTCATGGCACCGGCGATGTCGGCCGGCGCCACGATCCAGCCCACGCGCACCCCGGTGGCGGCGAGCGACTTGGAGATGCCGTCGATGTATACCGTATACGGCGCGACGGCGGGCAGCACCCCAACCGGGTGCACGTGCGGCGTGTCGCCCAGGGTCAGCGCCCAGTACACCTGGTCGTACAGCAGGAACAGCGGACGCTCGCCGGGGCCGCGCCGCGCGTTCTCCTCCACCACGAGCGCGCAGATCTCGCGCAGTCCATCGGCGGTGAACATCGTGCCGGCGGGATTCTGCGGCGAGCAGAGCGCCAGCAGCCGCGCGCCGCGCACGGCCTCTTCCAGGGCGGCGCGCGTGGGCATGAACGACGTCGACGCATCCGTCGGAACCGCGACCCCCTCCGCACCCACGAGGTGCGTGTAGTGGTTGTTGTTCCACGACGGCGTGGGATACACCACCCGCTCGCCCGGATCCACCAGCGCGCGGTACGCGGCGTAGATGCCCGGCCGCGAGCCGCCGGTCACGATCACCTGCGCCAGCTCGGGGGTGAAGCCGAGGGAGCGGGCATAGAGCGCGCGCACGGCCTGGCGCAGGGGCGGGAGGCCGTCCGAGGGCGGGTAGTTCGTCTCCCCCGCCCGCAGCGCGTCCACGATGCCCATCTCCAGCTCGGCGGGAACCCGGAACTCGGAGGGCGCGAAGTCGCCGACGGTGAGGTTGCAGATCTCCCGCCCCTGCGCGACGAGCGCACGCACGTCGGCGCCGATCTTGAGGATCTCGGACCCGATGAGCGAGGAGGTGACGGTGGAGAGGCGCGCAGGCATCATGCGGAAGAAGATACGGGTGCGAGGGGCGAGGGATAAGGGAGACGGCAAGGCGGCCATCATCTCGTCCGGGCAGTCGGGCGTCGTCCCCTGTCCCCCCCAACGTACCTCCGTACCTTCTGTGCCATGAGATTCCTTGTCGTGGAGGACGATGCCGGCCTCTCGGCGGCGGTGGCGCGCGGACTTCGCGAGCATGCGTACGTCGTCGACGTGGCTGGCGACGGCGAGAGCGCGTTGTACCAGGCGAGCATCACCCCGTACGACGTCATCATCCTGGACCTCAGCCTGCCGAAGGTGGACGGGCTGGAGGTCTGCCGCCGGATCCGGCACGCCGGGTCGGCGGTGCGCATCCTGATGCTCACCGCGCGCGGCCGCACGGAGGACCGCGTGCATGGCCTGGACAGCGGCGCGGACGACTATCTCCCCAAGCCCTTCGAGTTCGAGGAGCTGCTCGCCCGCGTGCGTGCCCTCATGCGGCGCCGGGGCGATCGGGTGGACGACCCCACCTACCGGCTCGCCGACCTGGAGATCGACTTCCTGGCGCAGCGCGTGAGCCGTGCGGGTGTGCCGGTGGATCTCACCACCAAGGAGTTCACCCTCCTCGCCTATCTCGCCCGCAATGCCGGCCGCGTGATCGGCCGGGCCGAGCTCACCGAGCACGTGTGGGACGAGAACCACGATCCCAGCTCGAACGCGGTGGAGGTCTACATCAACCGGCTCCGCAAGAAGATCGACGGCCCCGGACGGCAGCCGCTGATCCAGACGCGCCGCGGGGCCGGCTACTTTCTGGCGCGGCCCGGCGCGGGCCAGGCCGAGTCGCGGTGAGGCTCCCGCGCCGGGAGTGGATGCCGCGGTCGGTCCGGACGCGCCTCGCCCTGTGGCACACGCTGGTGCTGGCACTGGTGCTCGTCACGTTCACGGTGGCGGCCTGGATCTTCCTGCAGCGGCTCACCGAGGAGCGCATCGACCGCTCGCTCGCCGACGCGGTGACCGCCTTTCGCCAGGCGGTGCTCGCCGAGGTGCGCGCGAACCGGAGCGCCGACGACGCGGTGCAGGACGTGGCGCGCGAGTTCCGCTTCAGCGGACGGCGCGTGCTCGTGTATGGCGGCCACCACAGCCTGCTCGCGATCTCCGATTCCACTCGCGATGCGCTGACGCGCGCCATCTCGGCCATCGACGACGCCGACGACTCGCCGATCCATCCGCTCTTCGCCTCGCTCACGCCAGGCCGGTCCACGTACGCCACCGTGAGCGCGGGTGGCCAGCAGGTGCGCGGCTACGCCACGAGCTTCACCGTGGGCGACCAGAGCTTCACGATCGTGGCGCTCGCCACGCGGAAATGGGAGCAGGCCTTCCTCACGTCGTTCCTCGAGGCGACGGCGATCTCCATCCCCCTGGCGCTGGTGCTCGCCGGACTCGGCGGCTACTTCCTGGCGCGTCGCAGCTTCGCGGCGGTCGTCGACATGGGGCGCCGCGCGTCGTCCATCGACTCCGACAGCCTCGACGCGCGCCTCGCGGTGCGGAACACCGGCGACGAGATGGACGAGCTGGCGACGGTGTTCAACGACATGCTCGGCCGGCTGGAGCGATCGTTCGTGATGCAGCGGCAGTTCATGGCCGACGCATCGCACGAGCTGCGCACGCCGCTCGCGAGCCTGCGGGCCGAGGCGAGCGTCACGCTCTCCAGCCCGCGGACGACGCAGGAATACGAGCGCTCGCTGGAGCAGGTGCGTGACGACGCGCGCCGGCTCAGCGTGACCGTGGACGACCTGTTCACCCTGGCCCGTCTCGACGCCGACGAGCACATCCTCCAGCCCGCGCGCTTCTATCTCGAGGAGCTCCTGATGGACTGCGTGGCCCGCATCCGGCCGCTCGCGCTCGACCGCGGGCTCACGCTCGACTTCCATCCGGGCGTCGAGGCGCCGTGCGCCGGCGAGCCGGAGCTCGTGGACCGCATCGTCACCAATCTCCTCGACAACGCGATCAAGTACACCCCCGCCGGTGGGGCGGTGCGGGTGGAGCTCGAGACCGCCGACGGGCGCCACCTCGTGCGGGTCACGGACACCGGCACGGGGATTCCCGAGGACGCCCGGCCGCACGTGTTCGACCGTTTCTATCGCGCGGACGCCGCGCGGACCCGATCCCTCTCCGGCGGTGCGGGGCTCGGGCTGTCCATCGCGTGGCGCATCGCCCGCGCACACGGGGGCAGCCTGGAGCTCACGTCGTCGGGCCCGCACGGCACCGTCTTCACCCTCGTCCTGCCAGGCGTGCCCTGATGGCTGGAGCGGCGCGCCTCACGGCGCGTACGTCAGCAGGGTGAAGGTGTCGTCGAAGTAGCGGTTGGGATAGAACGCCGACACGCTCGTCCGGCGCGCGCGTCGCACGTCCACCGTGCCCTCGGCGGTCACGAGATAGATGCGCTTCGTGGACGGATCGAACGCCATCGTGCGCGCGAAGGGCCGCGTCGTGGGCGCGTCGGCGAGCCGGTAGTGGTCGGCGTCCACCTGATCGAAGATCACGAGGTTGGCATCCACGCCGTTGGACGTGTAGACGCGGCGCGTGCCGGCGTCGTAGATCACGCCGTCGTTGCCGCGGCCGATCGGCATGCGCGCCACCACCGTTCCGCGACGCGCGTCGAGCACCGCGAGCACCGGGTGCCCGCCGCGGCACCCGACGAAGATCCGCGCGCGCTCGCGATCGTACGCCAGCCCCGTCGGCTCGCTGCAGCCCGGCACCGGCCACTCGGCCGAGATGCGGCGCTGGCGCGCGTCCACGTGCAGCACCGCGTTGCGGTCCCGCTCCGCGACGAACACGCCGCCCGTGCCGTCCGCCGCGGCGCCATCCAGCTTGCTGCTGCGCGTGATGACCGCGCCGGCCACTCGGCCCGTGGCCGCATCGAGCAGCGCGATGCGGTGGCTGTCGCCCTGGGTCACCGCCACCTGCCGCGTCACCGGCTCGTACACCGCCGCATCCGCGTCCTCGCCCACCTTGCTGCGCGAGAGCGTGCGCAGCGTGGAGAGCTCGAACATCGTCACCGTGCCGTCCTCGTTCACCGTGAAGCCGCGGTCGACGTGCGGCGCGAGCGTCGTGGCATTCGCGCCCTCCGACTGCGCGATGACCGCCACCACACGTCCCGCCGCCACGTCGTAGACCGTGACGCCGGCGGCACGGCGCCCGATGTACAGTCGGCCGCGCGATGGTTCGAGAGTCAGGTAGTCCCAGCTGGGATCGACGCCGGGCAGCGTGACCGCGGACTCCAGGTGATACATCCCCTGCGCCGCGAGGGCGGAGGGTGCGCTCGCCACGGCGGCGGCGAGCGCGAGGAGCAGGGCGGCGAGACGACGCGCGGGTGGCGTCGGCGCGAGAGGTGGGAAGAGCGTGGGCACGGATCCTCGCGGTGGATGACGGCCGGCGGCGACGGGCCGCGGCGGGCGACGCACCGTACGACATGCGCGAGCCGGCCGCAACGTCGCCGTTCTCGTTCATGTCCTGTCTAGGTACGGCACTGCTAGGTTGCCGCCCGTGCTGAAATCCGGCGTTCGTCGCTGGACGGAACAAGCCACGTTCGCGTCGCTCCATCCGCAGTCCCACCTTCGCGTGAGAGCCATGCCGCTCGCCCGCCGCACCTCCTCCCCAAAGCTCGGGAGCCACGTCATGTCGAATCGCAACAGGTTGGTGGTGGGGGCCGCGCTGCTCTGTGCCGCCGCGCTCACCGTGCCGCGCGCCGCTGCTGCCGCCCCTGTCGCCGGCGCCCCACGCCTGCGCCCCTCCGCTCCGGCGGGCATCGTCACCGGCACCGTCACCGACGCCGCGAGCCATCAGCCCGTCGCGGCGGCGCAGGTGATCGTGGTGGGCACCGGCATCGGCGCCGTCACCGATGCGCAGGGCCACTATCGGCTCGTCGGCGTGCCCGCCGGCAGCGTCCGCATCCGCGCGCGGCGGATCGGCTACGGCAGCACCGACCAGACGGTCGCGGTCCGCGACAACGAGTCGGCAACGGTGGACTTCGCGCTCACCGGCGCCACCCTGGCGCTCGACGCCGTCGTCGTCACCGGCACCGCCGGCGGCACGCAGATGCGCGCCATCGGCAACACCGTGGACAAGCTCGACGTCGCCAAGTCGATCGAGACGTCGCCCGCGGTGAACGTGCAGCAGCTGCTCGGGCAGAAGAGCGCCGGCGTGATGATCCTCCCGAACCCGGGCCTCGTCGGCTCGGGCAGCGCGGTGCGCATCCGCGGCGCGGCCAGCCTCTCGCTCACCAACCAGCCCATCCTGTACGTGGACGGCGTGCGCGTGGACAACAACCCGGCGGGAGGACCCGCCATCCGCAACGGACGCTACGCGTCGCGGATGAACGACTTCAATCCGGAAGACATCGAGTCCATGGAGATCATCAAGGGACCGGCGGCGGCGACGCTCTACGGAACCGAGGCCTCCAACGGCGTCATCCAGATCATCACGAAGCGCGGCCGCAGCGGCAAGCCGCGCTTCGACATCACGCTGAAGGAGGGCGGCAACTTCCTCCCCAACGTCGAGGGCCGGATCCCGTACAGCTACGGCATCAGCTCCGTGTCCGGGCAGCGCGACAGCATCAACATGATCACCCGATGGAGGGAGCAGACCGGCCGCGACATCTTCACCACCGGGGCCCTGCACCAGGTGAACGCGAGCCTCGGCGGCGGCACCGACCAGGCCCGCTACTTCGTGAGCGCCGACCAGCTGAACAACACCGGCATCGTGGACTACAACTGGGTCAAGGCCACCACGAGCCGCGCCAACCTGTCGCTGCTCCCGGCCGCGGCGTGGCAGGTGGACACGCACCTGGACTTCATCCAGAACGAGACGCGCTTCGCGCAGGCCGCCGAAGGCTTCGGCATCTGGGACATGATCACCTACAGCAAGCCGACGCTGCTCAGCGGCCCCACCAAGGGCTTCCGCTACGCCAACCCGGACGTCGCCGGCCTGATCGACTCGCGCTCCCGGGTGAACCGCTTCACGGGCGGCATCGACATCAGGAACACCCCGTTCGCGTGGCTCACGCACCAGCTCAAGGCCGGCGTGGACCACGGCGGCACCACCAACCAGATCCTCTTCCCGCGCGTCCCCGACGGCCAGGTCAACTTCTTCGGGAGCAAGGGCACCGGCGAGAAGACGCTGGAGAACGTCACCACCAACTACTCCACGCTCGACTACTCGGCCACCGCGAAGACCGACAACACGGTGGTCACCACGGCAACGTCGTTCGGGGCCCAGTACTACCGCAAGCAGTTCACCCTGGCGAGCGAGTACGGCCAGAACTTCCCCACCACCGACATCACGACCATCGGCGGTGCGGCCACGACCTCCTCGGGCGAGGACTACGTGGAGAACAAGACGCTCGGCATGTACGTGCAGGAGGCGGTGGGCTGGCGCAACCGCGTGTTCCTCACCGCCGCGCTCCGCGGCGACGCCAACAGCGCCTTCGGCAAGGACTACAAGGCGGCGTACTATCCCAAGCTGAGCGGCGCCTGGGTGGTGAGCGAGGAGCCGTTCTGGCGCATCGGGTCCGTCAACTCGCTGCGGCTCCGCGCGGCCTGGGGCCAGGCCGGCCAGCAGCCCGATGCCTTCGACGCCATCACCCTCTACACGCCCACCACCGGTCCCGGCGGCAACCCCGTGCTCACGCCGGGCTCGCTCGGCAACCCGGCGCTCCGTCCCGAGCGCGGCGAGGAGCTGGAAGCGGGCTTCGACCTCGGCCTGCTCGACGACCGGATCACGGCCACCTTCACGCACTACAACCGCATCACCAAGGACGCCATCGTCCGCGCGCCCAACCAGCCCTCCGTCGGGTTCCCCGGCGTCCGCGTGGTGAACCTCGGCCGCGTGTCGGCCTCGGGACTGGAGATCGGCGTCAACGCGCGCGTCCTGGAGATGCCGCGCTTCGGCTGGGACCTGGGCGTCAACTTCGCCACCGCGCACAACACCATCGAGAGCCTCGGCGGCCTGCCGCCCATCGGCATCGTGAACAGCGGCAACGCCATCGACCAGTACAACCGCGAGGGCTACTCCGTCGGCTCGTTCTTCTGGAAGCGCGTGGTCAGCGCGAACTACTCCTCGTCCGGCGCGCTGCAGAACGTGCTGTGCGACGACGGCGCCGGCGGAACGGTCGCCTGCGCCAGCGCGCCGCTCGTCTACTACGGGCAGCCGACCCCCACGCGCCTCGGCAGCGTGACGAACACCTTCACGCTGTTCAAGCACCTCCAGCTGTCCGCGCTCACGGACTTCCAGACGGGCATGACGTACGAGGACGGCTCCATCGAGGCGAACCACCAGAACTTCCAGAACACCGCGATGGCCAACCCGGTGAGCGGACCGGTGGATCCCGTCTTCGCCGCCTACCAGGGCTCCGTGGGCCGTCCGCCGCTCGGCTTCTTCGACGCCGGCTTCGCGAAGCTGCGCGAGCTGTCCGCGAGCTACACCCTGCCGCCGGCCATGGCCGCCCGGTTCGGCGCGACCAACGCATCGCTCACCGGCGCCTGGCGCAACGTGGCGATCCTCTGGCGCGCGCAGGACTCCATCTACGGCACGCAGATCTTCGATCCCGAGCAGCGTCCGCCAGGAGCGGAGACCGCCGCGCGGTTCCAGACCACGATCCCGCCCAGCTCGCAGGTCGTCCTCACCGTCCGCCTCGGCTTCTAGCCTCCGTCGTCGGCCGGGCGGTGCCCGGCCCATACCACAGGGAATCCATCATGTACGCTCAATTCCACAGGCGCCGCACGCTGCGCCGCGGCGCCGCGCTCGTCGCGATGGCCAGCATGCAGCTGCTGCAGGCGTGCCAGGGAGTGCTCGACGTGTCGCTGCCCGGCAAGGTGCCGGAGACCGCGCTCACCAATCCGGGGCTCTCCTCCACGCTCGTGAACGGCGCGCAGGCGGACTTCGAGTGCGCCTTCTCCGAATACGTCCACGATACCGGCCTCTGGGCCAACGAGACGCTCAACAGCTCCTCCAACGGCGAGGTCGTCGGCTGGGGGGCACGGACGTCCAGCTACGACAACGGCGTGCTGCCCTGCCAGAGCGCCGCCGCCACGCTCGGCAACTACGCGCTCTACGTGCCGCTGCAGACCGCGCGCTTCCAGGCCGAGCAGGCGGTGGCCACGCTCGACGGCTTCACGGACACCCAGGTGCCGACGCGCGCGACGCTCACCGCCACCGCGCTCACCTACGCCGGGTTCACGTACACCCTCCTGGCCGAGGCGTACTGCCAGGTGGCCACGGGCCCGGAGCCGCTGATCACGCCGGCGGCGGCGCTCGCCATCGCGGAGGCGCGCTTCACCCGCGCCATCGACCTCGCCACCACCGCCGGCAATGCCACCGCACGCAACGCATCCCTCGTGGGACGGGCACGCGTGCGGCTCGACCTCAGGAACCTCGCCGGCGCGGCACAGGATGCGCGGCAGGTGACGTCGTCCACGTTCGCCTTCCTGGCCACGTACAACACCCAGCCGGTGCGCCGCTACAATACCGCGGTGGCCGCCACCACCATCAACGCGCACGAGTCGGTGGCGCCGGAATACCAGGGCCTCACCGTGGGCGGCGTCGCCGACAAGCGCGTGCCGGTGGGCACCGATCCCAAGCGCCCGAAGGGCCAGGATGGCACCACGCCACTGTTCCTGCAGCTCAAGTACACGGCGCTCGACTCGCCGATGCCCATCGCCACGTGGGACGAAGCGCAGCTCATCATCGCGGAGGCCGACCCGGCGAGCGCGGTCACGGCCATCAACAACATCCGCACGAAGTATTCGCTGCCGGCGTACACGGGCACGGGCTCGGCCGCCGACGTGCAGGAGGAGCGCCGCCGCACGCTGTTCTTCGACGGGCACCGCATCGGCGACATCCTGCGCTACGGCGCGCCGTATTCCTTCGCGACGGGCAAGAACCAGAAGGGCGTCCCCTACGGCGACCGCACCTGCCTGCCGCTCCCCTCGTCGGAGACGAACGGCCGCTGAGCGGCGCGCGCCCGGGAGGGACTGCACCCTCCCGGGTCCCCGTTCCCGATCGATGATGGACATCCCGATCCTTTTCACGACCCGGGCCGCCGCACCCGGCTCCCCGGCATCGGCCGCGGCCTTGTGCCCGCGACCCGTCCCGGCGAACGTGCGGCAATGCCGACGCGAGATCCTGGACAAATGAAGTGGAGCCTGGTCGCGGCGCGCCGCGTCGCACATCCCCCGCGGCGCGCGCGCGTGCGCCTGTTCGCTGCGCTGCTCGTTGCCGCGGGATGTTCGGCCGCGCCGGCCGTCACGGACACCTGCATCGCGCCGGCGAATCCCGGGGGTGGGTGGTATCTCACCTGTCACGCGACCGCCGACGTGCTGGCGCTGCGGGAGCCCGGGGGGCGGAGGCTGCGCGTCACGAACATGCCGGGCGACGGAGGCGGTGTCGCCTTCGCGCGCGTGGTGGCGGACATGCGCGGCAACGAGCACGTGATCGTGGCGGCCAGCCCGTCCACCCTGCTGGGGCTCGCACAGCACCACTACGGTGCGCTGCGCGAGCAGGACGTCCGGTGGGTGGCCACGGTGGGTGCCGAGCGCAGCGTGATCGCCGTGGGGCCGCAGTCGCCATGGCACACCCTGCGGGAGCTCGTGCAGAGCTGGCGCGCAAACCCCGACACCATCGTGGTCGGCGGCACCAGCGCGGTGGGCGGCGGCGACCACATGAAGATGCTCCTGCTCGCGCGCGCCGCGGGCATCGACGTGCGCCGAGTGCGCTACGTGCCGTTCAACGGCGTGCTGGACGTGGTGCAGGCGCTGCGGGCGGGGCGCATCCAGGTGTATCCCGCCGACGTGTCCAAGATCCTTCGCCAGTCGCAGCGCAACGAGCTCCGCGTGATCGCGGTGCTGGGTGAGACCCGCGCGCCCGGCTCGCTCGACGTGGTCCCCACCGCGCGCGAGCAGGGCTACGACGTGGTGTTCACCATCTGGCGCGGCCTGTATGCGCCGGCGGGCATCAGCGATGCCGCGTACGCCCGCTGGGTGGAGCGCATCGGCGCCATGGTCGCCTCGCCGGAATGGAAGGCACTCCTCGTCCAGAACGGCCTCACGCCGTTCTACCTCAGCGGCAACGACTTCGCGCGGTTCGTCACGGAACAGGCCGCCGCGTATCGCACCGTCTCCGAACAGATCGGCATCGCCCGCTGATGCACCGCTCCCCGCGTACATCCGCCTCCGCCTCCGCACGCCATTGCCGCCGGCGTCAGCCGGCGAAGGACGACACATGACGACAGTGCACCTGACGGATACGGGCGGCAGCGCGCCGCACGGCGCGGCCACCCCCCTCGAGCGCGAGATGACGCCCGCCGAGCGCCGCGCGAAGGTTGGCGCGGTGATCCGCGTGGCGAGCGGCAACTTCCTCGAGATGTACGATTTCATCGTATATGGCTACTACGCCACGTACATCGCCCACACCTTCTTCCCGTCGAGCAACGAGTTCGCGTCGCTCATGCTCTCGCTCATGACCTTCGGCGTGGGCTACCTCATGCGGCCGGTCGGGGCCATCGTGCTCGGCGCCTACATCGACCGGCATGGGCGCAAGCAGGGCCTCATCGTCACGCTCGGCCTCATGGCCATCGGCACGCTCACCATCGCGATCACGCCGGGATACGCCACCATCGGACTCGCCGCCCCTCTCATCGTCGTGGCGGGCCGGCTGCTGCAGGGGCTCTCCGCGGGCGTGGAGCTCGGCGGCGTGTCGGTGTACCTCGCCGAGATCGCCACGAAGGGCCGCCGCGGATTCTACTGCTCGTGGCAGTCCGCCAGCCAGCAGATCGCCGTCGTCTTCACCGCACTGCTCGGCCTGGTGCTCACCGGCATGATGTCGGCCGACCAGATGGCGGCGTGGGGCTGGCGCGTGCCGCTGCTCATCGGGTGCCTCATCATTCCCGTGATCCTCTGGCTGCGCCGGTCGCTGCAGGAAACGGAGGCGTTCAAGGGCATGCAGCACCACCCGCGACGGATGGGCGAGGTGCTGCGCATCGTGGGCGAGAGCTGGCGCGTGGTGCTGGTGGGCATGATGCTCGTGGTGATGACGACCACCACCTTCTACCTCATCACCGCGTACACGCCCACCTTCGGCAAGCAGGCGCTGCACCTCGGCGCGTCGCAGGTGTTCATCGTCACCGCGTGCGTCGGCCTCTCCAACTTCGCGTGGCTCCCGCTGGGCGGCATGCTGTCGGACCGCGTGGGACGCCGCCCCCTGCTGTACGGGGTCACCCTGCTCACGCTGGCCACCGCCTATCCCGCCATGACCTGGCTCGTCGCGTCGCCGAGCTTCGGCCGGCTGCTCGCGGTGGAGCTCTGGTTCTCGTTCTTCTTCGGCATCTACAACGGCGCCATGGTCCCGTTCCTGGCGGAGATCATGCCGCCGCGCGTGCGCACCGCCGCCTTCTCGTTCGCGTACAGCCTGGCCACCGCGCTGTTCGGCGGCTTCACGCCGGCCATCTGCACGTACCTCATCCAGCGCACCGGCAACAAGGCGTCGCCCGCGCTGTGGCTGATGACGGCGGCGACGATCAGCCTGGTGGGCGTGCTGCTCTCGCACCGCTCGGCGCAGCCCGGGGCGGACGCGGCGCTCGGCTGAGCCGGCCCGCGGGCGCGAACGCCGCCCCCCCGCGCCGTGACGCCATCGGACGCACGGTACGAAGCAGCCGCTGCCCGGCTGCATGGTGTCGGGAGGCTGCCTGACGCGCGACAGATGTAACCAAGCGGCGTTCCGCACCGTAGGATTGTGCGTCGGCTTGATTACAGTGCACCCGTTCGGCGCGTCAGGCGCGCCTGCTGACCATGTCCATGTCCAAGCGTTCCGCCGCTGTCCCGCTCACCCTCGTCCCCGCGCTCGCCGCGGCCATCGGGTGTGGGCCGTCCCTGTCCCCCGCCGAGGCGGATCCCTGCCTGCCGCAGAACTACCAGCAGCAGGTCTGCGAGTCCGCGGTGCAGCACCGCGGCTACTACTACGGCGGGGGCTGGTATCCGCACGTCTATGCGTACGCGCCGCTGTTCTACTACAACGGCTATTCGCGCTACGTGTCCACCGGGGGCCGGGTGCGCGCCATCTCCCCGTCCGCCTACTCGTCCTCGGCCCCTCGCTCGAGCGTGGTGCGCGGCGGCTTCGGCGGCATCGGCGGCGCCCGCGGCTTCAGCGGGAGCTGAGCATGGAGCGACTCAGGAGCACGCCGCGTCCCGCCTGGGAGGCCGCGGTGGAGGCGCGCGGCCTCAAGTGGCACACCGGTGAGACGCCGTACTGGACGGAGGACGTCTGCTACCGCTTCACCGCCGAGCAGATCGACACCATCGAGCGCGCGACGAACGAGCTGCACGAGCGGTGTCTCGAGGCCGTGCAGCACGTGATCGACGAGCGGCGCTGGGCGGAGCTGCGCATCCCCGACGCCGCCGTGCCGCTGATCACCGCGAGCTGGGAGGCGGAGCCGCCAAGTGTGTATGGCCGTTTTGATCTGGCCTACGATGGCACGTCGCCGCCGAAGATGCTGGAGTACAACGCCGACACGCCGACGTCGCTGCTGGAAGCGTCGGTCATCCAGTGGGACTGGCTCCAGGC
The DNA here is from genome assembly GCA_028287225.1 of Gemmatimonadota bacterium. Classification (GTDB taxonomy): domain Bacteria; phylum Gemmatimonadota; class Gemmatimonadetes; order Gemmatimonadales; family Gemmatimonadaceae; genus AG11. Next base: position 13,640 of record JAQBPZ010000358.1, on the reverse strand, counting down.
CATGCATCCCGGCGCCGACCAGTTCAACTCCCTGCACGAGCGGCTGATCGCGTGCTGGCAGAGCGTGCGCGACGACCTTCCCGTCTCGGGGCAGCTCGGGCCCACCGTCCACTTCGCGTCCATCGACGATCTGGAGGATGGCATGACCGCGGCCTACCTCGCCGACACGGCGGCGCAGGCGGGCCTGTCGGTGAAGCTGCTGGCGATGGAGGACATCGGCTGGGATCCGCGCGCGCGCGAGTTCTGCGACCGCGAGGACGCGCGCATCGACACGCTCTTCAAGCTCTATCCGTGGGAGTGGCTCGTGCACGAGCCGTTCTTCGAGAACCTGCGCGTGGCGAAGACGCTGATCGTGGAGCCGGCGTGGAAGATGGTGCTCTCCAACAAGGGGATCCTCCCGATCCTCTGGGAGCTGTTTCCGGGGCACGGCAACCTGCTGCCCGCCTACTTCGATGCGCCCAACGGGATGTTCGAGTACGTGAAGAAGCCGTTGCTGTCGCGCGAGGGGTCCAACATCACGGTGCACACGATGAAGGAGCACATCGAGTCCACGGGCGAGTACGGCGCCGAGGGCTTCGTGTTCCAGGAGCTGGCGCCGATCCCGGAGTTCGACGGCCGGCGCCCGGTGATCGGGAGCTGGGTCGTGGGGCAGGAGGCGGCAGGAATGGGCATCCGCGAATCGGACGGCTGGGTCACCGGCAACACCTCGCGCTTCGTGCCGCACTTCTTTCGCTGAGCCGTTGCGCTGGTCGGCTGATCCTGTTCAACCGTCGGATTCCGTCGTCGTGGGGATTCCATCGTACTGGGGATTCCATCGTACTGGAGCGATGGCCTCGGCGAGCCGGGCTGGAGGATCAACAGCGGGGGACTGCTCACGCATCCAACGGATCCGTCGTACGACGAGTGGCCCTCCAAATGGCCCGCCACGCCCTCGCGCGACGCGCGGCACCGCTCCTTTACTCGCGACCATGGTACGAGAGCCGGCCCTCGAAACTGATGGAGGGTGCGGGGGCCGAGATCTCCGCACCGCACCCTCCAACCTCGCGGTGGCCGGCACTCCCGCGATGTCCGGCGAGGCAAGGGATGTCGATGGAATCCGCAGTCCTCCGCGTCCTCCGCGCCCTCCGCGGTTCAAGCTCTTCAACAGCATTTGACCGCGGAGGACGCGGAGGACTACGCAGGCCAGTGCGAGCGACCGGAGCCGGCTCTAGGATGATGGCCGGTGAGTAAAGGATGGATGCGCGCGTGGTCGCGAGGCGTGGCGGGCCATTTCGAAAGGTCGCGCCACTTCGCACCAATCCGTTGGATGCGTGAGCAGTCCCAGTCAGTTGCCCTTCAGCCTCGCTCGCCGAGGCCATAGCGCCACGACGACGGAATCCGCCGCGCCACGACGACCAGCGTCCCGGACCTCACTCGTCCTTCCCTGTCCACATCCCCAGGTGCCGGCAGGCGCTGACGACTGCCGGGTGGGTGGGTGTGAGCGGCTCGGGTGCGTCCACCTCGAGCCGCTCCACCGGCGCGCGATCGAGGAAGAGAACCACGGCATGCCAGTCGCCGCTCAGCTTGGACCACCAGCGCAGCCCCGTGGCGCCGCTCGCGTGGATCTCCGCCGCCACGGCCTGCGTCCGCATGCGGTCGTCGCTCGCGAGCACGCTCGGCGTGAGCCCGCGCTGCAGCAGCTCGGCCGGATCGTCGAGGTCCACGATGCGGGCCGCGACGTGGTCCGGCAGCTCCACCTGCACCAGCGCGAGCGGGTGGTCGAAGCGGCGCAGCATGCCCGGCTGGAAGGGGCGCGACCGGAAGCCCTGGAGCACCTCGCTCACCGCGTGCACCGGTGACTCGCTGAGGTACCACACGGGCTGCTCGGGCAGGTCGAAGCGGCCGCTCCCCTGTCCCGACGGCACATGTTCCGGGGAGAAGCGCTCGCCCGGCTCGGCCGCCGGGTCCCACGGGAAGACGCGATAGAGGCTCAGGAGAAGGCGCCGCTCTTCTCGGCCTCGATCGCCGCGAGCACCTCCGACACGCGCCCCGTCCGGATGACGTCGAGCGGCGTGCGATGGCCGAGGTGCGCGTTGGTGCCGCGCAGCCACTCGGGAATGAGGTCGTCGTCGATCCAGCCACGGAGCTTGGTCACGGTGATGCTCACGTCCTCGAGCAGGTCGTCGGTGGCCGGCTCCAGGTTCTTTCCCTGCTTGAACCGCGTGACGCGGCTCCGGTCGATGCCGGCGAACTCCGCGATGGCGGCATCGGTGGGAAAGGCGCTGCGGACGAGGAAATACGTCGCGCCGCGGATGACTTCCTGGGCCTGGCTGGTGAACGGCCCGTCGTCGGGCGTGGGGCTGGCCGCATTGGCGGCGGCGCCCTGTCGTCTCGCCATTCTGTCTCGCTGGTGGTGACGCAACAAAACTGTTGCGCGCCGGGCGAGAGTTCAAGACTTTCGGTTTCTGTTCGGTATGAACGTATGGGTGGGGCGGGCAGGGGGCAAGAGGGGAGGATTCGGGATTGGGGATGAAGCGGGATTAGGGATTAGGGATTAGGAACTGCGCGCGCCGCTCGAGCTGTGGGCCCGCGTGTCGGCATGTGGCGTCCCGGGCGGCTGTCATCCCGCAGGAGGGAGCCCTGCGACCGAGTGTCGGGATCTGCTGTCCCTGCCGTGAGGCCGGTCCGTCCGCAGGGATGGAAGATCCCGACTCGACGCGCTGCGCGCGCTCGTGGGATGACATCCGCCCGGGATGCGTCCCCCGCGCAGTTCCTAATCCCTAATCCCTAATCCCTAATCCTAATCCTGATCCTGATCCTGATCCCCGATCCCTAATCCGACTCAATGCCCCGTCCGCTCCACCGTCTGCCCGGTGAAGTTCTCCGTCGTCACGTTCTTGCCCGCCTCCAGCGACCGCACGTAGGTCACCAGCATCCACACCTGGTCCGGCGAGATGAGCGAGCCCCACGCGGGCATCCCCTCCGGCCGCCCCTGATAGATGCTCTCGAACACCTCGGCCGGCGTCCCCCCGAAGTGCCAGCGGCCATCCGCGAGGCTCGGCCCCATCGCCCCGCTCCCGCCCGCGCCGTGGCAGTCCACGCAGTTGTACGAGACGAACAGCTTCTCCCCCGTGGCGAGCGCCTGCGCGTTCCCCTCATATGGATTGCGGAGCGTCATTCCGGCGTACGCGGGCACCATCCCCGGCTGGATGTTCTCCGGATGCGAGACGAAGCGCTGGGCGAGGTCGCCCGATGCCGGCGCAGGTGCCGGACTGGCCGCCGCTGACGGCGCCTGCGCCACGGCGGCCCGCGGCGGCGACTGCGCGGCCGACTCGCGGCATGACTGCACCAGGGGGATCAACGCGAGCACCAGCAGGGAAGATCGTTTCATTGGGATACCTCCATCAGGGAGGGGATGCATGGGGTGCGCCAGAGCCCGGCGCCCGTGTCGCAATGGATGCACGATCGTCCTGCACCAGTCCGGACAACCTCATGGAGAAGAAAAATGATGCAGATGCCCACGGCACCGTCGAAGCGGGCGAACATCGCGCTCTGGATCGCGCAGGGACTCGTCGCCGCCCTGTTTCTCATGGCCGGCGTGATGAAGTTCGTCATGCCGGTCGCCGAGATGACGAAGGGGACCCCCTTCTCCGGCACGTTCATGCACTTCATCGGCGTGTGCGAAGTGCTCGGCGCGCTCGGTCTCCTGCTGCCCGGCATCACCGGACGATATCGCGGGCTCACCTCGCTCGCGGCCACGGGCCTGCTGATCATCATGATCGGCGCCACCGTCGTCACCGCCACCAGCCCCAAGCCGTCGCAGGCCGTCATGCCGTTCGTCGTCGGGATCCTGTGCGCGGTGATCGCGTATGCCCGCCGTGGTGATGCGCGGCGAGCCTCGTCCACGCCGGCCCCCGTGTCGATCGCGTAGCGTCGCGGGCGGAGCCTGCGGGCCTCTCAGTCGAAGGGGGAGACTGCATCGAACGGAGACGACGGGGATCGAACGGATGACAGCCCCGGGCTGACTCCGAGGAGATGGGTACAGCGCCACACCCCCAAAAACTCCCATGAGTCTTGAATGCTGCAGGGCCCGGATCGGTGCGCGGTGGCCGGCCCGAGGGAAGTATCCGTGCTGCTCCGTCCCCTCCGTTCGATCGTTTTTCCCCCGTCGACTGAGGGACCAGCCACGCTCTCCAGGGGCGAAAGGAAGATCGAAGCGGATCGAACGGTGATCGTCGTCGACCGAGCGGCCCGCCTCGTCAGAGACTAGAGCGAGAACACGAACAGCATCCCGCCCCAGCTCGTCCAGCGCGAGATGTCCGGCAGCGTCGAGCCGCGCTCGCGCACGTCGAACGGGAGGTTGGCCGCCACGTCGCCCGCGATGAGCAGGCCCATGTCGCCGCCGATGCCCGAGTACACGGCGATGTACTCCTTGCCGTCCGGCCCCGTGTACGCGATCGGGTTGCCCACCACCCCCGAGCCCACCTTGAACTTCCAGAGCACCGCCCCGGTGCGGGCGTCCACCGCCTTGAACCAGCCGTCGAGCGTGCCGTAGAACACTACGCCGCCCTTCGTCGCCAGCGCGCCGCCCCACACCGGGTACGGCTCCCTGATCCCCCACACCTTGCGGCCCGTCGTCGCATCCCAGGCGATGAACTCCCCGCGGTAGCCGCCCGGCCCCGCCACCTCCGGCGCATTGCCGCCGATGTACGGCGTGCCGGCGATGTACGCGACGTCGCGCGCCTCGAAGTCCATGCAGAGGTTGTTGGTGGGCACGTAGAACAGCCCGGTGGCCGGTGAGAACGCCGCCGGCTGCTGGTTCTTGCCCCCCTCGAGGCTCGGGCAGATGTACGACACCTTCCTGCCGCGATAGGGGATCTTCGCCGTGTCGAGCACCGGACGCCCCGTCTTCAGGTCCACCCCCGTGGACCAGTTCATCGGCACGTACGGCTTCGCGAGCAGCACCTCGCCCGTCGCGCGATCCATCGTGTAGGCGAACCCGTTGCGGTCGAAGTGCACGAGCGCCTTCCGCGTCTTCCCGCCCATCGGCAGGTCCACGAGGATGTTCTCGTTGACGGCGTCGTAGTCCCACACGTCGTGCGGCGTCGGCTGAAAGGCCCACACCATCTCGCCGGTGTTCGCGTCGCGCGCGATGATCGCCGCGCTCCACTTGTTGTCGCCCGGACGCTGCGCGCCGTTCCATGGGCCCGGGTTCGACGTCCCGTGATAGATGAGGTTGAGCGCCGGATCGTACGAGATCCAGCCCCACACCGTCGCGCCCCCCTGCTGCCACGTGGTGCCCGGCCAGCTCGTGGCGCCCTGGTTCGGGCTCGTGTCGGTGGAGTAGAAGTTCCTGAACCGCGGCCCCACCTTGACGTCGGCGTCGGGCCCGATGTTGTAGGCGCGCCACGCCTCCTTCCCCGACGTCGCGTCAATCGCGGCAATCCACCCGCGCACCCCCATCTCCCCGCCGCTCGACCCGACGATCACCTTCCCGTTCACCACGATCGGCGCCATGGTCATCGTCTCGCCCTTCGCGATGTTGCCCATGCGCGTCTGCCAGAGGAGCTTGCCGGAGGCCGCGTCCATCGCGACGGTGTGCCCGTCCAGCAGGTTGTAGAAGATCTTCCCATCCGCGTACGCCGCGCCCCGGTTCACCACGTCGCAGCACGCGAGCCCCACCGCCTGCTGCGCGTTCTCCGGCCGCGCCTTCCAGCGCAGCGGCTGCCCCTCCGTCGCCAGGTCCAGCGCGTAGCTCACGTTCGGATAGGGCGTCACCAGGTACATCGTGTTCCCCGTCACCAGGGGCTGGCCCTCGTGGCCGCGCAGCACGCCGGTGGAGAAGGTCCACGCGGCATGCAGCCCCTTCGCGTTGGCCGGCGTGATCTGTGCGAGCTCGCTGTACCGCGAGTTGGCGTAGTCGCCCGCGGGCATCTGCCACTCGCCCGCAGCCCCGGCGTGCGGGGTCGCGATGGCGGTGCCCGTCACGGTGGTGACGTGCGCGGCCGCGGAGTCGCGCGGCGGCGCCGCGTCGCGCGAGCAGGCTGCAAGGAGCGAGACGAGCGCAACGGTGGTGGCGACGCGAAGCTGGCGCACGGGCAAACCTCCGGCGGGTGGTCGGGTCGCGGGAGAAATGACCACGATGCAGTGCATGGCGCCAGATCTGGAGGCGTGATGCAGCTTCTGGATCGCTGCAGAACCGGCCGAGGCAAGGGCGTCTTACCACAGAGGACACAGAGGACACGGAGGACCGCCCGACGACCTGTGCGCCGTGATCTCCGGAAGGCCGCTGGGGGCATGCCGCCGCGTCCCCATCGCTGTTCCTCTGTGCCCTCCGTGTCCTCCGTGGTAAAACGCCGTTGCTGTCGCTGGTGCCGTTGCCGTCGCTGTCGCACCAAGCGATGTCAGCGGTGTGCGACTGGTGGCGCGAACCGCGTCACTCCGGCGATCTTTTTACGGTGACCCAGACATCCGAGACCCCCCGCGAGGCGCGTGCGTCTACCGGCATCGCGGGCCTGGACGACATCGTCGGCGGTGGACTGCCCGTCCATCACCTGTATCTCGTGGACGGAGAGCCGGGCAGCGGCAAGACGACGCTCGCGCTCCAGTTCCTCCTCGAGGGCGCCGCGCGCGGCGAGCGCGGGCTGTACGTCACCCTCTCCGAGAGCCGTGCCGAGCTGGAGGGCGTGGCCGCCTCGCACGGCTGGTCGCTCGACACCATCGACATCTTCGAGCTCAACGCCGCCACGGTGGGCCAGGAGGAGTACACCCTCTTCCACCCCGCCGAGGTGGAGTTCCAGCAGACGATGGAAAGCGTGATCGGGATGCTGGAGCAGAGCTCGGCCGCGCGCGTCGTCTTCGACTCCCTCTCCGAGATGCGCCTGCTGGCGCGCGACGCCCTGCGCTTCCGCCGCCAGATCCTCGCGCTCAAGCAGTTCTTCGCCACGCGCCCCTGCACCGTCCTCCTGCTGGACGACAAGACGGCGCCGGACGGCGACATGCAGCTGCACAGCATCGCGCACGGCGTCATGCGGCTGGAGCACATCGCCATGGAGTACGGCGCCGAGCGGCGGCGCCTGCAGGTGACGAAGCTCCGCGGCTCGCGGTTCTGGGGCGGCTTCCACGACTTCCGCATCGCCACCGGGGGCATCGCGGTGTTCCCGCGCATTCGCCACACGGTGCCGGCGTCGCAGGGGCCGGGGCACGAGATCCGGAGCGGCTCCGCCGAGCTCGATGCCCTCCTGGGCGGCGGCCTGTCCTGCGGCACGAGCACGCTGGTGACCGGCGCCGCCGGCACCGGCAAGACCACGCTGTCCCTCGCGTACGTGCAGGCCGCCGTGCAGCGCGGCGAGCGCGTGCGCATGTACCTGTTCGACGAGCGCGTCACCACCTTCCGCATGCGCGCCGCCGGCCTCGGGCTCGACGTCCACGCCGCGATCGAGGACGGGCGCCTCCGCGTCGTCCAGGTGGAGCCGACGGAGATGTCGCCCGGCGAGTTCGCGAACGACGTCGTGCACGCGGTCGAGGACGACGAGGTCACCCTCGTCGTGATCGATTCGGTGAACGGCTACATGAACGCGATGCCCTCCGAGCGGCAGCTCGGCATCCAGCTCCACGAGCTGCTCAGCTACCTCGCCGGCCGCCGAGTCACCAGCATCCTGACCCTGGTGCAGCGTGGCATCTTCGGCAATCCGGTGGACGAGGCCGCGGAGGTGAGCTACCTCGCCGACACCGTCGTGCTGCTACGCTACTTCGAGCACGTCGGCAGCGTGCGCCAGGCGATCTCGGTGGTCAAGAAGCGGAGCGGCTCCCACGAGCGCACGATCCGCGAGTACCGCGTTGGGCCCGGCGGGATCATCGTCGGCGAGCCGCTCACCGAGTTCCAGGGCGTGCTCTCCGGCGTGCCGCAGTACACGGGCTCCTCGCGTCCGATGCTCCTCATGAACACGTCCAACCCGGCGAAGTGACCGCGAGCAGTCCCTCGGCCCTCTCGTCCCGCGTCGCGCTCCTCACGCCCAGCGGGATGGACGCGGCGATCGGCGCGCGCGTGCTCGGCGCGCACGGCATCCTCACGCATCCCACCGCGACGATGGGCGAGCTGTGCGCGGCGATCGAGGACGGCGTGGGTGCCGCCCTGGTGGCCGAGGAGGCGCTCGGCCACGGTGCGCGCGACCAGCTCCTCGCGACGCTCGCTGCGCAGCCGGCATGGTCCGACGTGCCGGTCGTGCTGCTCATCTCCGAGGGATCACTCGCCGGCCCGCTGAGCCCCCTGATCCGGGAGATGGTCCGCGGCGGCAACATGACGCTGCTGGAACGCCCGGTGCGCGTCGCCACCCTCACCACCACGCTGGACGCCGCGCTTCGGGCACGCGCGCGGCAGCTCGAGGTGCGCGCCGCCATCGCCGATCGCGAGCAGGCCGCGGGCGAGGCATCGGCGAGCGAGCAGCGGCTGCGGGCCGCGGTGGAGTCCGCGCCCTTCCCGCTGATGGTGCATGCGGACGACGGGGAGATCTTCTTCCTGAGCCGCGCCTGGTGCGACCTCACCGGCTACTCGCGCGAGCAGCTCCGGACGCTCGACGAGTGGTTCGCCCTGGCGTACGACGCGATGGACGCGCCGCGGGACGTGGTGCGCCACGACCTCGATTCCACGCGTGGGGTCGGCGTGTCGGCGCCGGTCTGGGAGCACGTGGTGCGGACCCGCGACGGCGGCACGCGCCTGTGGTCGTTCCACTCCGCGCTCCTCGGCGAGGGGCCGGATGGGCGACGCCTGCGCATCGTCGCCGCCGTCGACGTCACCGACATGCGCGCCCTCATCGAGCGCGAGCGCTACCTCCGCGAGCAGGCCGAGGCGGCGAACCACGCCAAGATGCAGTTCCTGGCCACCATGAGCCACGAGCTGCGCACCCCGCTCAACGCCATCGGCGGCTATGCGCAGCTGCTGGAGATGGGCGTGCGCGGGCCGATCTCTCCGGAGCAGGCCGAGGACCTCGCCCGCATCCAGCAGAGCCAGCAGCACCTGCTCGGCCTGATCAACTCCGTGCTCAACTTCACCAAGCTGGAGGCGGGCAGCGTCCAGTTCACGGAGGAGCGTGTGGAGCTCGGCGAGACGATCACCGCCGTGCACACCCTGGTGGCCCCGCAGATGGCGGCCAAGGGCATCGCCTTCACGACCTCCGGCTGCGACGATGGCGCGCTCGTGGCGCACGCGGATTCGCAGAAGGTGCGACAGATCCTCGTGAACCTCCTCACGAACGCGCTGAAGTTCACGGAGCGGGGCAGCGTCGCCATCGACTGCGCGCGCTCCGCCAACGGGCGGGACGTCGAGATCCGCGTCACCGACACGGGCATCGGCATCGCGCCGGAGCACGTGCCCTCCATCTTCGACCCCTTCGTTCAGGTCGGCCGCGGCCTGAGCGCACCGGGACACGGGGTCGGGCTCGGCCTGGCGATCAGCCGAGACCTCGCGCGCGCGATGCACGGCGACCTCTTCGTCCAGAGCACGCTCGGCGAGGGCAGCACCTTCGTCCTCCGCCTCCCGCGCGCCGACGCGAAAGTCTGACTCGCCATTGCCTGCTGCCTGCCAGCGTACGCGAATGCCGGCGAATGGCCAGCGAATTCTCTCGATCGAGCGCTCGAGACAAAGCCGGCCACCATATGGAATGGTGCTGCAGTGCGGCGCTCCCCTCCCCGCACCTCCCCACACATCCGGCCCTCTCACGACCCGCGGCAAGACATCGCGAAAATTCGCTACCCATTCGCCGGCATTCGCGTACGCTCACAGCCGCAGCCGCAGCCGCAGCCGCAGCCGCAGCCGCAGCCGCCGCGGAAGTGGCAGCGGCCTCGGCCCGAACCGAATGCGTGCGATCCGGGTACTCATGACATATGATGCAGCCCACTTCCTCACGTCAGCGAGCCACCAGATGATCCGTTCCGCACTGCGCGCCGTCGCGCTGCTTGCCATCGTCGCCGCGCCGGCGTCCGCGGCTCCGGCGTCTCGTCCGGACGTCGCCGTCTCCGCGGTCGTCGCGCCCCTGCGGCTCGATACCGTCGTGGTCGCCGGCGGCTGCTTCTGGGGCGTGCAGGCCGTCTTCCAGCACCTGAAGGGAGTCGTGGCCGCCACCTCGGGCTATGCGGGCGGCACGCTCGCCAACCCGGGGTACGAGCAGGTGAGCACCGGCCGCACCGGCCACGCGGAGGCGGTGCGCGTGGTGTACGACCCGGCGAAGCTTCCGTACGAGAAGCTGCTCGAGGTCTTCTTCACCGTCGCGCACGACCCCACCCAGCTCGATCGGCAGGGGCCCGACGTGGGCACGCAGTACCGCAGCGCGATCTTCTACACGAGCGCCGCGCAGCACCAGGCCACGGCGAAGTACGTGAGCGCGCTCAACCGGTCGGGCACGCATCGGAAGCCGATCGTCACCCAGGTCGCGCAGCTCAGGGCGTTCTATCCGGCCGAGGCGTATCACCAGGACTACGCGACGCTCCATCCGGATGCGCCGTACATCGTCTACAACGACGCGCCGAAGATCGAGGCGCTCCGCCGGCAGTACGCGTCCCTCTGGAACGACCGCATCGCAGGGCACTGACGCCGGGCAAGAGCAAGAGCGTTTCACCACAGAGGACACAGAGGTTCACGGAGGAACGGCACCGAACGACATGGTGCAGGTGTGGTCACCTACAACGATCGCTCTTCCTTTGTGTCCTCTGTGTCCTCCGTGGTAAAACGCTCCTGCCCAATCCGAGCTTTCGTTTTACCTGAAACGCGCTAGCGCGTCTATTGCGATGTAATGCAGTGCCGGCGCGTCGCCGGCCATCGCGCGCCTCACTTCCGGGAGTGAGCGCGGTGGCCGACACGCGCCGGCTTGCGTTGGGGCTACGGGCGACGCCAGGCGGTGTCGGCGCTCAGGTTGCTCGCCGCGTCCACGGCGTTCACCACCACCCAGTCCACCGATGCGTCGGTGGGCGAGACGAGCGACAGCGTGCGCTCGGTGCCGCGCACGAGCTGGGTGGTCCACTGCCGCTGCGAGCGCCAGCGCACCAGCCACCACCGCGGCGCGGCGCCTCCCGCACCGGGCGCCAGCGTCGCCATGAAGCTGCCGCGCGGGCCCGTGCCCACGGTCATCACCGGCGCGGCCGGCGCGCGCGTGCCGAGCCAGGTGGCCGCCGGCGGCAGAGCGAGGTCCGCGAACAGGTCGCGGCCGAGCATCGCCGCGATCTCGCCCCCGTTGCGGGAGAGCGTCGCCGTGGTGTTGTAGAAGAGCATGCCGTTGGTGCGCGCCTGCGTGATGCGCACCTGGTTCTCGATCTCGCTCAGCGGGTACGGGCTGGTGGCCTGGTACACCCGGTACGTCGCCAGCCCTGGCCAGACATGGCGCCCGCGCGTGTTCTGCGCGAGCCACCAGTCCAGCAGGGCGGGGAAGCTCTGCTGCGGCGGGTCGATGCGCCAGTAGAGCTGCGGCGCCAGGTAGTCCACCCAGCCGTTCTGGAGCCAGGTGCGCGCATCGGCGTAGATCGCCTCGTACGCATCGAGCCCCGCGATGCCGGCGGGGTTGTTGGGGCGCCAGATGCCGAACGGCGACACGCCCACGCGCGCCATGGGCCGGGCCGCGTGCACCTCGCGGTTCAGCCGCTCGATGAAGCGGTTCACGTTCGCGCGACGCCAGTCCGCGAGCGGCATCCCGTTCCCGTACCGCGCGTACGTCGCGCTGTCGGGGAAGGCGAGCGGCCGTCCGGCGGAGTCGTTCGACGGATAGGGGTAGAAGTAGTCGTCCAGGTGGACGCCATCCACGTCGTAGCGCCGCACGATGTCCAGGATCGCGGCCATGCTGCGGTCCTGCACCGCCGGCTCGCCGGGATCCAGCCAGAGCTGCGGCCCGTACACGCGCACCAGCTCGCGCCGCTGCCGGAAGACGTGCGTCGCCGCGAGCTTGCTCGCCGTATCGGCGGCATTGCCCGCGCGGAACGGGTTCACCCACGCATGCAGCTCCAGCCCGCGCGCATGCGCCTCCTCCACCGCGAAGGCGAGCGGGTCGTAGCCGGGATCGGTACCCTGCGTGCCGGTGAGCATCGACGCCCACGGCTCGAGAGAGGAGCGGTACACGGCATCGGCCGCGGGGCGCACGTGAAACACGATGGCGTTCATGTGCGCCGCCTGCGCCCGGTCCAGGATCGACACGAGCTCGGCACGCTGCTGCTCGGCGGGCAGCCCGGGCTTCGACGGCCAGTCGATGTTGCCGACGGTGGCCACCCAGATGCCGCGGAACTCCCGCCGCACCGCGGGCAGCACGTCGGGGTTCGTCGTGGGCGCCGGGAGCGCGACCGGGGCGGGGGCAGGACCGGTCACCGGCGCGGGTGAGGAGGTGCACGCCGCGGCCAGTGCGCATGCGGCGAGCGAAAGTCGGATTGCGGAACGGAATGTCGTCATGCCACCGGCCAGAGCGCATTCCGTGCCGCCGAGGGCTGAAGCTCGAGCGGCGCGGGTCGCGGCATCCGGCTCCCGACCCCTGTTGCCTCTCGACAGCTTGAACCGCGGAGGACGCGGAGGACAGCAAGAGCGTTGGAAGCTTGCCTGAGCGGCCGTCCTCCACGTCCTCCGCGGTTCAAGCACTTGCCGAGTCGGTAGAGTGGACCCGAGCCTGGCCGCGCGTCGCGTCCATGAGCGCGGCGCGCAGGGCGGGCACCTGCGCGTCGGGCAGCCGCAGCCGGTACGTCACGGCCTCGCCATACTCCTCCGCCAGCAGCTCGGCCTCGTGCGCGGGCAGCAGCTGTCGGACCGTGTCGATGGCGGTGTACCCCATCTCCACGGTGAGCTCCACCAGCTCGATCCGCTCGGCACGCGGCAGCGTCTCGAGCGCCTGCTGCACCGCGCCGCCGTATGCCCGCACGAGGCCGCCCGTACCCAGCTTCACCCCGCCGTAGTACCGCGTCACCACCGCCGCGACGTCGCCCAATCCACTGTGCATCAGGATGGTCAGCATCGGACGCCCGGCCGTTCCGTGCGGCTCCCCGTCGTCGCTCATCCCCACGCGCCCGGTGCTCCCCGGCGCCCCGATCAGGTACGCCCAGCAGTTGTGCGTCGCATCGGGAAACTCGACATTCATCTCCCGCACGAACCCCTGCGCCTCCTCCACCGACTCCGCCCGCACCACGGTGCACACGAACCGGCTGCGCTCGATGATCACCTGCGTCCGGTGCCGCGACGCGGGAACGGGATACCGGCTCGGATCAGGCATGCCCTGAAGTTTATCCGTTGGCCCCTCGGTCGGGACAATCCTTCTGGGGCCGTAATGGCCACTCAGTCGAAGTTGGGGCGGATTGCGACGGATTGAGATGGATCGCCACGGATGTGATCCGTTCGCATGCCAGTAATCATCTCGGCGGACCCGGGATGTCTGGAGGGTGCGGGGCCGGGTCAATCGCGCTCGCTCGAGTCGCCTCGCCGAGCCAGCCATGCTGTCTGCCCCGCACTGACACATCGCGGTGGTACCCGGGCAGCCCCGCACCCTCCAAACATCCCGGCCGCAGTGCGTTGCACTGTCCCTCGGGACGGAACAGATCCGAAGCAATCCGTTTCAATCCGTCACGATCCGCCCAACCTTCGACTGAGTGGCCAGTACCGCCACACAAGGATCATCCCGACCGAGGGGCCAGCCCAGCCAAAG
>JAQBPZ010000292.1 GCA_028287225.1 Gemmatimonadota bacterium | reverse complement strand
CTGGTCGTGGGGCCGACACGCCAGCCAACTGCAACCGCCTCGACGCAGAGGGCGCCGAGGGGAACAGCGAGGGCGCAGAGAAGAGCCGCTCGGGCAGTTCCCCTCTGTGTCCTTTGTGTCCTCTGTGGTTGAACGCCGTTGCAAGAGCGTTCTACCACAGAGGACACAGAGGGCACGGAGGACTGCTGCAAGGGAATGCTCTCCTCTGCGCCCTCGTGGTTCCCTCGGCGCCCTCTGCGTTGAAGTCGTTGACCTGTCGTGCACGATGCGAACGGGCTGACACCGCGCGAGGCGATGCCGGCCCGTCGACGAACGCTGCCTGCGCGGTCAGGCGCTCAGGACGATCTTCTCGCAGTTGTCGAGCTTGTCGTTGAAGATCCTGTAGCCCTCGGCGGCCTGCGACAGTGGCATCCGGTGCGTGATGACGAAGGTCGGGTCGAGCTCGCCCTTCTGGATGCGCTCCATGAGCGGCTCCATGTACCGGTGCACGTGGCACTGGCCGGTCTTGATGGTGAGGGAGCGGTTCATCACCGCGTTCATCGGGAACTTGTCGATCAGCCCGGCGTACACGCCGATCACCGAGACCGTGCCGCCGCTGCGGCAGGACATGATCGCCTCGCGCAGCGCGATGGGGCGGTCCGACTGGATGCGCATCAGCTGCTTCGCGCGGTCGTGCAGGTAGGGCAGCCCGTGGGTATGTCCCTCCACGCCCACGGCATCGATGCAGTGGTCGGGGCCGCGGCCCGCCGTGAGGTCCTTGAGGACGTCGCTGACGCTGTCGACCTCCTCGTAGTTGATCGTGATGGCGCCGGCCTTCTCGCGCGCCATCTGGAGCCGGTACGGGAACCGGTCGATCGCGATGACCTTCTCGGCGCCGAGCAGGTAGGCGCTCGCGATGGCGAACTGCCCCACCGGTCCGCAGCCCCACACGGCGACGGTGTCGCCGGGCCTGATGCCGCACATCTCCGCGCCCATGTAGCCCGTGGGCAGGATGTCCGACAGGAAGAGCGCCTGCTCGTCCGTCATCCCCTCGGGCACCTTGATGTGGCCGAAGTCGGCGAAGGGCACCCGCGCGTACTCGGCCTGCCCGCCCGCGAAGCCGCCGGTGAGGTGGGAGTAGCCGAAGATGCCGCAGCAGGGGTGGCCGAGCATCTTCTCGGCGACCCACGCGTTGGGGTTGGAGTTCTCGCAGAGCGACGTGGCCCCGGCCTCGCACGCCGAGCAGTTGCCGCAGGCGATGGGGAAGGGGATCACGACGCGGTCGCCCTTGGCGAGGTTCGTGACGCCACTGCCGACCTCCACCACCTCGCCCATGAACTCGTGGCCCATGATGTCGCCCGGCTCCATCAGCGGCAGGAAGCCGTTGTACAGGTGCAGGTCCGAGCCGCAGATGGCCGTCGACGTGATCTTCACGATCGCGTCGCGCTTGTTGAGGATCGTGGGATCCGGGACCTCCTTCACTTCCATCTTCTGGGGGCCCATCCAGCAGGTCGCCTTCATCTCGTGCCTCCGGTCTGTATCGGGGAGCGCGGGCCGCATCGGCGGCCCGCGCGCATCATCGTGCGGTCAGCGGGTGGTCAGCGGGTGGTCAGCGGGTGGTCAGAGCTGCGTCGGCTTCTCGTTCGGCTGCGCGGGGTGCATGCCGCGCTGCTTCGTGGCGTCGGAAAGGACGATGTCGCCCGTCTCCAGCACCGCCTTGAAGTTCCGCAGGTCGTCCATCACCTGCTGGCCGGGCTCCTCGCGGAAGAGCATCGCGACCTTGGAGCCGAGCTTCCCGAACGGGGGATCGTATTCGAGCTCCACACGGACCTCGGTGCCGCGCCCCCCGGGCGCCGGCTGGAAGCGCACGGTGCCGGCATTGAAGACGACCGCGTCCTCGTCCGAGCGCCAGGCGATGAGCTCGTTCTCGCGCTCCTCGGTCGTCGTCGCGTCCCACTCCACCGTCTGTCCCGCCGGTGCCTTGGCGACCCAGTGGGAGCGCTTGTCTCCCGTGACGCTGACGGATTCCAGGTGCCGCATGAACTGCGGCAGGTTCTCGAAGTTGCGCCAGAAGGCGAACACTTCCTCCACCGGACGTCCCACCGTGATGCTTCGCTTGGTGCGGATGATCCCGGCGTCGGCGCCGTCATTGGCCTTCGTCTGCGGCTGCATGGAGAGCGTCTTCGCGCACATGACGTCGAGCGCGGTCACGGCGAGGACGTTCGCCGTGGCGAACAGGGTGCGCCCCCGGTGGTTGTCCCGGTTCGCGAGTGCCTGGCCCCGCAGCGCCCGGTCGCGCGCGTCGCCGGCGACGCGCGACCACACGGCCTTCTCGGGCTGCTGCTTGGAGAGGATCGCGACGCCGTGCGAGATCTCCCGCATCCCCATCAGTCGCATGAGCGGGGCATTTCCCTCGGCGTCGGCGATGCCGCAGACCTTCGACATCCCCGTGGGCGCGAGCACCTGCGCCAGCCCGAGCCCGATGCTGAAGTAGCCGAGGAAGTCCGCGAGGCTCTCGCCGCCGGTGCCGCGATCCGCATCGGCGAGCTTCTGGTATCTGCGTGCGGTGGTGCGGGAAGGCCGTGCGTCCGCGGCAAGGGCGCTGCCCAGTGGCATGCCGACGTCGGTGGACCCGGTGGTGCCCATCTCCAGTGAGGTACCCATGCCCATCTCCTCTGAACGAACGTGATCGGGTGGTGCACCGCGTCGGGTGCGCAGCCGCTGTCGGGGTGGTGGTCGTGGGTGCGGGTGCATCGAGCATGCCGGTGAAAATGCCGAGCCCGCATGCGACACGGACGCGGCAGGAGAGGCGCGCGGTCGTGCGCATGTCGGCATGCATCGTGAACCGCGCGACGATCGGCGGTGCACGTCCCCTTCACACCTTCAGGAAGCGAGCGACGCATGAACACGGCGTCCAGCAGCCAGTTCGCGGTCGTCACGGGTGCGTCGAGCGGGATCGGGCTCGAGCTCGCAAGCTCTTCGCGGAGCACGGGTACGACCTTCTCGTGACGGCGGAGAGCGCACGCATCGACGACGCGGCCGCGGAGCTGCGCGCGCGCGGCGTGCAGGTGACGAGCGTGCGCGCCGACCTGCGGACGTCGGAGGGCGTCGACTCGCTCTACCACCGCATCAAGACCGCGGGGCGGCCGGTGGACGCCATCGCGATCAACGCCGGCGTCGGCGTTGGCGGGCCGTTCCTGGAGACCGACCTGCGTGACGAGCTCGACCTGATCGCGCTGAACATCGACGCGGTGGTGCACCTCTCGAAGCACATCCTGAAGGACATGGTGGCACGCGGGGAAGGGCGCGTGCTCTACACGGCGTCGATCGCGTCGGAGATGCCCGCCCCGTTCGAGGCCGTGTACGGCGCGTCGAAGGCGTTCGTGCTCTCGTTCGCGCAGGCGATACGGAACGAGCTGAAGGACACCAACATCACGATCACCGCGCTCCAGCCCGGCGCGACGGAGACCGACTTCTTCCACCGTGCCGGCATGGACGACACGAAGGTCGGCACCGATGTCAAGAGCGATCCGGCCGACGTCGCGAGGGCGGGGTTCGAGGCGATGATGGCCGGCAAGGACCACGTGGTCGCCGCCATGGCCAAGGAAAGGGTGATGAACACGCTCGGCCACGTCACTCCCGACACGATGCTCGCCGAGTCGCACCGCAAGCTGTCGGAGCCCGGCTCGGCAACGCAGTAGCGAGGCGTCGGCGCGTTGCACGACGACCGCGTGGAACAGCGAGTGCCGCGACGATCGAGAAGGGGAATCGAGGATCCGAGATCCGCCGTGATGGCGAGTGAAGCAGGTTCTGTCTCCACCTCGTCGGTTGTCCCGGGCTCGCGGCTCCAGGCGGCGCGGCGCGCCGGTGGCGCTCAGGTCTCGATCGCTTCGGTGTACAGCCCCACGAGATTCCCGTCCCGGTCGGTGCCGACGAGGAAGCACCGGACGCGCGTGCGGCCGACACGGTAGACCCGGATGCCGGGAATGGCGCGGCGCAGCGTCTCGCGCAGGTGCCGGTAGCGTGGCACCAGCGCGACGGCGGCGCGGTCGGCCGGATCCACCCGCTCGATGTGGCGGGCGAAGAACCGGTCGAGCGTGATGGTCTCCACCGGGTCTCCGTCGGCCGCGCCGGTGGCCAGGCGCAGAGCCGCATCGCCGGGAGGTGAGGCGAACGGTCCGGCCGCCGAAAACCAGGTGAAGGGGACGTCCGATTCGCTGGTGTAGAGCAGCCCGCGCGCCGCGCGTTCCAGCCGCACGCCGGCGCGTCGTGTCCCGCGGCGCATCGCCATCGCGGACCCGCCGCGCTCCGGACGGCGGCCGGCTGATTAGCTTTGCACCTCATGACCCGCCCCATCGCGTCCGCCATTCCGCCAATTCCCGCGGTGCTCGTGGCCATCGTGAGCTTGCAGGGCGGTGCGGCGATCGCGAAGGGACTCTTTCCCATCCTGGGCGCCGCCGGCACGGCGGGCATCCGCATCGGTCTCTCGGCGATCATGCTGCTCGCCGCCTTCCGGCCCCCGGTCACTCGCCTCAGCGCCGCGCAATGGCGTGCCGTGGTGCCGTATGGCATCACCCTCGGCGCGATGAACGTCCTGTTCTACCTCGCGCTCGCGCGCATCCCGCTCGCCCTGGCGGTGACGCTGGAGTTCGTCGGTCCGCTCGGCGTGGCGGTGGCGCACTCGCGCCGCGCCATCGACCTGCTCTGGGTGGCGCTCGCCGCGGCGGGGATCGCCCTGATCGCGCCGTGGAACGCGCACGGCGTGGATCCCGTGGGCGCCGCGCTGGCGCTCGCGGCGGGCGCCTGCTGGGCAGCTTATATTGTCCTGGGGGGACGGCTGTCCCGCGTGCTCGCCGGGGGCGCCGCCGTCGCGACGGGGATGGTGGTGGCGACGCTGACGATCGCGCCGTTTGCACTGGCGGCGGGGAGCCTCGCGCGGCTCACGCCCCTGCTCCTGGGTGCGGGCGCCCTCGTCGCCCTGCTGTCCAGCGCGCTGCCGTACACCTGCGAGATGCACGCACTCCGTACCATGCCGTCACGCACCTTCAGCATCTTCATGAGCCTCGAGCCCGCGGTGGCCGCCCTGTGCGGGCTGGCGTTCCTGGGGGAGCGCCTCGGCGCGGTGCAGTGGCTCTCCGTCGCGCTCGTGATCGCGGCGAGCGCGGGTGCCGCCATGACGGGCCGGGAGGCCGCGCATGTCACAGCCTGAACGTCCGCGCTCCGGCAGCGCGATGCACGACGCAACCGTGTGGGAGCGCGTGGGCCGCGCCGTGCTGCTGCGCTGCCCGCGGTGCGGCGCGCGCGGGATCTGGCGCTCGTGGTTCAAGATGAAGGACCACTGCCCGACCTGCGGCCTCAATTTCGAGCGTGGCGAGACGAGCGACTTCTGGATCGGGGCCTACCTCATCAACCTGGTGGTGGCCGAGCTCAGCGCGGTGGTCGTGGCCGGGGTGATGTGGGCCACGCTCGGCTCGCGCGTGTCGTTCAACGTGCTCTGGGGCGCGTCGATGGCGCTGGCGATCCTGATGCCGATCCTGTTCTACCCGTTCTCGCGGGACCTCTGGCTGGCGATCGACATCCACATCCGGCCGAGCGAAGAAGGGGACTAGGGCCGGGCGGCGCGCGCCTCCGGCGCGACGCCT
>JAQBPZ010000259.1 GCA_028287225.1 Gemmatimonadota bacterium | reverse complement strand
GCGGCATCCCGGAGCGCGTCCAGGCCTGCATCGCCGAGGTCGAGTTCGAGCTCTACAAGCTCGGCGTGCCGATCACCACGCGGCACAACGAGGTCGCGCCCTGCCAGTTCGAGATGGCGCCGATCTTCGAGGAGACCGACATCGCGGTCGACCACAACCAGCTCGTGATGGCCACGCTGCGCCGCGTCGCTTTGCGCCACGGCCTGCAGGCGCTGCTGGCCGAGAAGCCGTTCGCCGGCATCAACGGCAGCGGCAAGCACTGCAACTGGAGCATGGCGATCAGCGCGCCGGGCTCGGAGCTCGACGGCTTCAACCTGCTCAAGCCCGGCAAGACGCCGCACCAGAACGTGCGCTTCCTGCTCATCCTCGCCGCGGTGCTCAAGGCCGTGCACAAGCACGCCGGCCTGCTGCGCGCGGGCATCGCCTCCAGCGGCAACGAGCACCGGCTCGGCGCCAACGAGGCGCCGCCGGCCATCATCAGCGTGTTCATGGGGAGCATGCTCACCCGCGTCATCGAGTCCATCGCCGATGGCAAGGCCTCGTCCAACGCCCAGCAGGCGATGCTCAAGCTCGGCGTCGCGCGGCTGCCGGAGATCGAGAAAGACAACACCGACCGCAACCGCACCTCTCCCTTCGCCTTCACCGGCAACAAGTTCGAGTTCCGCGCCGTCGGCTCGTCGGCGTCCATCGCCTTTCCCATCGTGCTCCTCAACGCGGCGGTGGCCGAGGCGATCGGCGAGATCACGGAGCAGGTGCGCGGCAGCATGAAGCGCGGCAAGGCGGTGGAGGACGTGGTGCTCTCGGTGGTGCAGGAGAGCTTCAAGGAAACCGCGTCGATCCGCTTCGAGGGCAACAACTACTCGCAGGACTGGGTCGTGGAGGCGAAGAAGCGCGGCCTGCCGAACCTGCGTCGCTCGCCGGAAGCCCTCGAGCAGCTGATGAGCCGCCAGTCGCGCACGCTGCTCAACAAGCTGAACATCTTCAACAAGGCGGAGCTCGAGAGCCGCTACCACGTGCGCCTGGAGCGCTACGCGAAGGACATGCTGATCGAGATGCACACGCTGCGCGAGATGATCGACACGATGATCCTCCCCGCCGCCTACAGCTACTCCGGCTCGCTCGCGACGTCGGCGTCGCACGCCGTGGCGGCGGGCATCACCTCGGTGCCGCAGATCGAGGCGGCCAACGAGATCGGCCGGATGATCGAGTCGCTGCGCACGGGGCGCGACACGCTCGCCAGCGTGATCGACGAGGCCGAGGGGATGCACGACGACCTGCCGAAGCAGGCGAAGCTGCTCACCGGGGCCGGCGCCGATGCCATGGCGGCGGTGCGCGAATGTGCGGATGCGCTGGAGCTCAAGGTCGACGACGCGCTGTGGCCGCTGCCGAAGTACCGGGAGATGCTGTTTCCGGTGTGAGACAGGGGCAACGAGTAACGAGTAACGAGTAACGAGTAACGAGTAACGAGAACAGAAAAAGGAGTAACGAGTAACGGGAGCATCCCGGCGTTTGTCACCCCGCAGCGAAGCTGTCGGGGCATCCTGTCCCGTGCGTGGGGCTGGCCATGAGCACGGGACAGCAGATCCCGACACTCGGTCGCTGCGCTCCCTCCTGCGGGATGACAGCCGCCCGGGACGCTCCCCGACTTACTCGTTGCTCGTTACTCGTTACTCGTTTTTCTGTTCTCGTTACTCGTTACTGGTTCGCCCCCTCCCCGAACCAGGTCGTCATCGCGTCCGTCAGCCCGCGCGACGTCCCGTCGCCGACCCATGCGACGTAGCCATCGGGCCGGACCAGCACCGCAACAGGCGCGCTGACGTCGCCGAGCACCGGCAGCTCCCACCTGCCGTCGTAGCGTGCATTCACGCAGTGCACCCGGTCCGACCAGTCGGCGGCAGCGATCGTGCGCGGCGTGCCGAAGTCGAGCAGCAGCGGCCGAGCCGCGTGAAGAAGGCCGAAGACGCGCCGCGGGCCGTCGGCGGTGACCAGGTCGAGATCCGGCATGCGACGTCCCAGCAGGGGATGCCCCTCGGCATGCCCGTACCGGATGTCGAGGCCTGACATGATCCCGGCAATGTGCCTGCGCGGCTCGTCGACGCCGGCGTCGTGCTGCACGAAGCCGGTGAGGTCGCGGCCGTAGAGGATCGGCACCCCGAGCTCGCGCACCCAGGCCGCGAGGATGCGCTCGATGTGCTTCTGCCGCAGCGCGAGCCCGTAGTTGTGCCGGGTCGGGAAGTCGCTGGTGTCCAGGCGAGACACGGCGAATCCCGTGACCTGTGCGACCTGCCCCGCCGCGAGAAACCGGTCCGCGATGCCACGCTGATCCAGCACCTCGATGCTGCGCGAGGAGATGCCGAGGGCCCGCGCGCCCGACAGTTCCTGGCTGGGCCGCCGTTCCACGACGACGACATCCACTCCCGCCAGCGCCAGCTCGCCGGCGAGCATGAGCCCCGTCGGGCCACCGCCCGCGATCACCACCGAGTGCGTCGTCATGGCGACTCCCGTTCAGAATGAGTCGCGAAGTATCACCCTCCGCCACGAGCGCGTCCCCGGTGGAGCACAGGACCTGCCCGCCCCTCACGGGCGACACGCAGGTCCTTCTTCGTTCAGGACGACGAGTCATGGCCGCCTCGCCGCGGCGAAGTCAGGGCGTGCTCCCATCCAGCGCGAACACCACCACCTCGTCGCCGCGCCCGAAGAATCCGCCCCCGTCCCCTCCCGTCGCAATCGCCACGTACTGTCGCCCCCGCACCGCGTAGGTCATGGGCGTCGCCTTCCCGCCGGCCGGCAGTGGCGCGTGCCAGATCTCGCGGCCGGTCTCGGTGTCGAAGGCGCGGAACATCCGGTCGATCGTCGCGCCGATGAATGTCACTCCGCCGGCGGTCACGATGGGACCACCGAGGTTCGGCGAGCCGAGCGCGGGCGGCATGTCAGGCGTCGCGGTCTCCGGGGTGCGGGCACCCAATGCCTGCTGCATGGTGGAGACGCGGGCTCCCTGCGCGGGCGCTTCGCCCGTGCGAGTTGGCGCCAGGGCTCCCAGGGTGCCGAGCGGCACCCGCCACGCGATCTTCCCGGTGGGCACGTGCACGGCGACCAGCTCGCCGAAGGGTGGCGGGCTGCACGGCACCCCTTTGGGCGAGAGGAGGATCCGGCGGCGCATGACGTACGGCGTGCCACGCATCGGCGCGTACTCCCACCCGCCCGCGTCTCGGCCGTACTCGCCCTCACGTCCCAGCTGCGCGCGCGGAATGAGCTGGACCACCGCGGCCACCGTGTTCACCGGGATGATGGCGAGCTGGCGCGCGGGATCGAATGCGAGGCCGCCCCAGTGCGCGCCGCCGATGTTCGACGGCATCGCGAGCGTCCCCTCGAGGCTCGGCGGGGTGAAGATCCCCTCGTTGCGCAGCGCGGCGATCGTCGCGCGGCAGGCGGCGCGTCCGCCGAATCGGCGCCGAACGCCGAAGCGGCATCGAGCCGGTGCGGGCTGAGGATGATGGAGAACGGCTGCGTCGGCGATGCCACCTCGCCGGGCACCGTGCTCGCCGGCACCCGACGTTCCTCCACCGGCAGCAGCGGCTTGCCTGTCGCGCGGTCGAGGACGAACAACATGCCGGACTTGGTCGCCTGGAGCAGGGCGTCGACCGAGCGACCGCCGAGGCGGAGGGTCACGAGGGCGGGCGGCGAGGCGTTGTCGTAGTCCCAGAGATCGTGGTGCACGGTCTGGAACGACCACACCACCCGTCCCGTGCGGGCATCGAGCGCGACGACGGAGCTGGCGTGACGGTTGTCGCCCAGGCGCTCGCCGCCGTAGTAGTCGGGGCTCGGACTGGATGTGGGGACGAAGACCAGGCCACGCGCCGGATCGCCGACCATGACGCTCCACGCATTGGCCCCGCCGGTGCGATGTGCCGTCGGGCCGCGCCATCCGCCCCACGCCGGGTCGGCCGAGTCGCGCGGCACCGGATCGAAGCGCCAGCGCAGTGCGCCGGTGCGCGCGTGGTAGCCGCGCACCTCGCCGCTCGCCATCACGGTGGCGGTGTTGTCGGCGATCGCCGAGCCCACGACGATCATGCCGTTCACCACGGCCGGCGGTGACGTCAGCTCGTACTCCTCGAACTCGCTCGGTGGCTGGCGCAGCCCGCGTCGAAGGTCGATGGTGCCGCCGTCACCGAAGCCGGCGCCGGTGCCGCCGTCGCCCGCGTCGAGCGCGATGAGGCGCGCGTCGACGGTGCGGCCGATCGGGGTGCTGACGTACATCGTGCCGCCGACGACGAGCGGCGTCGCCTCGAACGAGGTGCGCTTGCCCGTGGCGAACGAGGAGTCGGTCTCGCCCGTGCTGAATCGCCACGCCTCTCGGAGGCGGCCGACGTTCTCGCGAGTCATCTGCGCGAGCGGCGAGTGGCGCGCGCCGCCGGGATCGCGGCCGTAGCTTGCCCACTCGTCGCTGGCACGGGTGGGCGCCGCGACGGCCTGTGACCGCACGGGGTGCGCGAACGCCAGCAGGGAGACCGTGAGGACGAGGCGTGCGGCAATACGGGTCGGCATGGTCGCTTCGAGAGGTGGTAGCGGCGTCGGTCGCGAGGTGCTGCAGGCAATCTCTGACAGCGTCGGTACCGCCGTCACCGTCGTGCCTCGGGAGGCGTCTACCGCCCACCGCTCGCTGCAAACCGCTCACGCCCTTCGGCCCTTGCCCTCCCCCGCCCCGCTCATTCTCTTGGAGAATGACCCAATCCGTCGGCAAGTCCGTCTCCCGCAAGGACGGCATCGGCAAGGCGACTGGCGCCACGAAGTACGCCGACGACGTCGTCCTGCCCGGCATGCTGCACGGCCGCACGATCCGCTCGACGATCCCCCGCGGCACCGTGAAGTCCATCCGGTTCGACTTCGACACCACCGGCTTCACGATCGTCGACCACCGCGACATCCCGGGAACGAACGTCGTCGCGCTGATCAGGGACGACCAGCCGTACCTGGTAGAGACCGAGGTTCAGCACGTGGCCGAGCCGATCCTCCTGCTCGCGCACGCGGACCGCGACGTGCTGTTCGCCGCGAAGGTCGTGATCGAGTACGAGACGCTGGAGCCGGTGTACGATCCGCTCGCGTCGGCCGTGTCGTTCAAGGAGATCTCCATCGAGAAAGGCGGGGTCGTCGCCTCGCTCGCCGGCGCGGAGATCGTCGTGGAGGGCGAGTACCGCACGGGACACCAGGAGCATGTCTACATCGAGACGAACGGCGTGTACGCGGTGCCGGAGGAGGACGGGAGCATCACCGTCCACGGCTCCATGCAGTGCCCGTTCTATGCGCTCAAGGCGCTGAAGGGCCTCATGGGTCCGGCGACACCCGTTCGCGTGGTGCAGACCGAGACCGGCGGCGGATTCGGGGGCAAGGAGGAGTATCCCTCGATGATCGCCGGCCACGCGGCGCTGCTCGCCATGAAGTCCGGACGCCCGGTGAAGATCATCTACGACCGCGTCGAGGACATGGTGGCCACCACCAAGCGCCACCCGTCCATCGTGCGGCATCGCACCGGGCTGACCCGAGCGGGTCAGCTCATCGCCATGGACGTGGAGGTGATCATCGACGGCGGCGCGTATGCCACGCTCAGCGAAGTGGTGCTGTCGCGCGGATCGATCCACGCCGCCGGGCCGTACCGCTGCGCGCACACGCACATCCGCGCCCGTGCGATGAAGACGAACACCCCGCCCAACGGCGCCTTCCGCGGCTTCGGGGCGCCGCAGACGGAGTTCGCGATGGAGGTCCACATGGATCGCATCGCCGAGCAGCTCGGCATGTGCCCGGTGGCGCTGCGGGAGATGAATGCGCTGGTGCCGGGCGACACCACCGCCACGGGGCAGACCCTGCGCAGGGACGCGAGCGCGCTGGAATGTCTCCGGGAGGCCGTCGCCAGGACGGACTTCATCCGGAAGCGCGAGGCGTACCGCGGCACCAGCAAGGGCATCGGCCTGGCCCTCTTCTATCACGGCGCGGGCTTCACCGGCGCGGGCGAGGAGCGGCTCAGGAGCAGGGCGCGGCTCGACCTCACTGGTCGCGGTGTTCGAATCCTGGTGGCCAGCACCGAGATCGGCCAGGGCACGCGCACCATGCACGCGCAGATCGTCTCGGACGCGATGGGCATCCCGTACGAGGACGTCGAGGTCGCGATGCCCGACACGGCCGTCTCCGCCGACAGCGGCCCGACGGTCGCGAGCCGCACCTGCATGGTGGTGGGCAGGATCCTCGAGCGCTGCGCGCAGGAGATGAAGGCGCGGCTCGCCGGCCGCACGCCGGCCGAGTATCTCGACACCGTCGGGCCGCTGTCGGTGATCCTGGAGCACGTGCCGCCGCCCTGGATCAACTGGGACGACGACACCTACCAGGGCGACGCCTACCCGACCTACGCGTGGGGCTGCGACGTCGTGGAGCTGGAGCTCGACCCGGACACCTATGAAGCACGGCCGACGCACGTGACCGCGGTGCAGGAGTTCGGGCGCCCGATCCACCCGGCGCTCGCGCAGGGCCAGATCGAGGGAGGCACGGTGCAGGGGCTGGGCTTCGCGCTGCTGGAGCGCGTCGTCATGCGCGACGGCGCGATGGCCAATCCCACGCTCACCAACTACACGATCCCCACCACGCTCGACACCCCGGCGATGGACATCGTGATGCTCGAGAACCACTACGAGGGCGGGCCCTTCGGCGCCAAGGGGCTCGGCGAGCTCCCGATCGACGGCCCCGCCCCCGCCGTGGTGAATGCCATCCGACACATCGGGCTCGATCTGCGCTCGATCCCCGCCATCCCCGAGACGCTGCTCACGTGCGCTTCACTCTGAACGGCAGCGCGGTGGATGTCGCCGCACATCCGATGAAGCGCCTGCTCGACGTCCTCCGCCAGGAGTGCGGCCTCACGGGCACCAAGGAGGGTTGCGGCGAGGGGGAATGCGGCGCCTGCACGGTCCTGATCGACGGGGCCCCGGTCTGCTCCTGCCTCGTCCCCTTCGCACAGGCCGACGGCGCAACGGTGGTGACGATCGAGGGACTCGGTGGCACGCACCCGCTGCAGCAGTGCTTCATGGATGAAGTGGGCGCGCAGTGCGGGATCTGCACGCCGGGGATGATCCTGGCCGCGGCAGTGCTGCCCGCCGGCGCGTCGCTGGAGGAGATCAGAATAGGGCTGGCGGGGAACCTGTGCCGCTGCACGGGCTACTCGGCGATCTACCGTGCAGTGCAGGCGGCACAGAGTCGACGGACGTGATTTTTTGTTGCACCAGTCGCGAAGCCTGGTCCTTGGCAAGGTCTACAGCCTGCTGCTCCTTGGTAAGGTCAACAGCTTCAACACAGAGGACGCAGAGGAACTGCGACAGCCGCAGAGGGACGCAGAGGTCGGGCGGGCTACTGATGGAATGGAAAGGTCCAGGCGGACCTGGAGGGCGTATTGTTTTGGGGGCGCGCCAAGTGAAGCTCTGCCTGGCGCACCCCCAAAAACACCCCGCTCTGCACTTCACGTGAGCTGGTCTCGCCAGGACGGAGCTCGTCGCCGCCTCTGCGTCCTCCGCGGCTGTTGCAGTTCCTCCGCGTCCTCTGTGTTGAAGCTGTTGACCTTGCAAGGAAATCCCGACACTCGCTCGCTGCGCTCGCTCCTGCGGGATGACATCGCCCCCATGAAGACTCCCCTCTCCACCCTGCATCTCCGCCGCGCCACGTCGCTCGCCGAGGCGCTGACCATCCTCCGGGACGAGCCGCGCACGCCCGTGGCCGGTGCGACGGACGTCTACGTGCAGCTCAACTTCGGCACGCACCCGGCCACGCGCTTCCTCGACATCTGGGCGTGCGACGAGTTGCGGTCCATCTCCGTGCGTGACGACACCCTCGTGCTCGGCGCGCTCGCGACGTACACCGCGATGCTCGCGTCGCACGCCGTCGCCGCTCGGCTGCCGATGATGCGCGAGGCGGCGCGGCAGGTGGGCGGGCCGCAGATCCAGAACCGCGGCACCGTGGGCGGCAACATCGCCAACGGGTCGCCCGCCGGCGATTCGCTCCCCGTGCTCGCCGCCGCCGACGCCGTGGTGGTGCTGCGCTCGCACGCGGACGAGCGGCGCATACCGCTCACGGCCTTCTACACCGGCTACCGCACCACCGTCATGCGCAGCGACGAGCTGATCGTGGCCGTCGAGGTGCCGCGCGTCACGGGCAGGCAGTTCTTCCGGAAGGTCGGCACGCGCGCCGCGCAGGCCATCTCCAAGATCGTCGTGGCCGCGGTGCGTGACGGCAGCAGCGCGCGCATCGCCGTGGGCAGCGTGGCGCCCACCGTCGTGCGCCTGCGCGAGACCGAGCGCGCCCTTGCCGCCTCCGCCTCGCTCGACGACGCGATGGCCGCGCTGCGCGCCGAGATCCGTCCCATCGACGACATCCGGTCCACCGCCGAGTATCGTTTGAAAGTGACGGAGAACGTCGTGCGGCGGTTCTGGTTGGCGAGCATCTGATGGGGCGCCGGTCGGCTGGACCTTTCGGCGTACGCGAGTTTCCGCGAATGCGTAGCGAATGTCCGCGATGCTTCTTCCCATTCCCCTTTCAAATGATGGGGGGAGCTTTCGCAATGATTCGCTACCCATTCGAGAGAATTCGCGTACGCCGGAAAGCCACGAGCGAGTGCCACCCAGATGCCGGCTGAGCTGGTCGACTCGCCGCGCGTGATCCGATCACGCCGTGTCGTGCTTCCTGACGGCGTGCGCCCGGCGTCCATCCACATCGGCAACGGCCTCATCGAGCGCATCGGGTCCCACGATGACACGCACGGAGTTCAGCCCGATAGCATACGAGACGTCGGCGACCTGGTCGTCATGGCCGGCCTCGTGGACACCCACGTGCACGTCAACGAGCCGGGGCGCACCGAGTGGGAGGGGTTCGCCACCGCCACGCGCGCCGCGGCGGCGGGTGGGGTCACGACCCTCCTCGACATGCCCCTCAACGCCATCCCCGCCACCACCACCGTTGCCGCGCTCATCGCCAAGCGTGCGTCGACGCGCGGCCAGTGCATGATCGACGTCGGCTTCATCGGCGGCGTCGTGCC
>JAQBPZ010000114.1 GCA_028287225.1 Gemmatimonadota bacterium | reverse complement strand
CGGCCCGAGGTCGCCACCACGGGCGACCAGCTCATCGACGCCGCGGTGCCGGGCGGCATGGTGACCGAGGGCGGCGTGCGCATGAACGTGGAGATCGCGATCCTCTATATGGAGTCGTGGCTGCGCGGCGCCGGCGCCGTCGCGATCCACAACCTGATGGAAGACGCCGCGACGGCCGAGATCTCCCGGAGCCAGCTCTGGCAGTGGATTCGGCACGGCGCCGCGCTGGACGGCGCGGGCATCATGACCCGCGAGTACTACCAGCGGGTGCGCGGCGAGGTGCTCGCGACGCTGGAGTCGGGCGCCGCGAGCGAGTCCGCGCCCCGCCTGCGCGACGCGGCCGCCCTCCTGGACACCCTCGTGCTCGGCGACTTCGAGGAGTTCCTGACGATCCCGGGCTATCGGCTGCTGGAAGGCTGACGGGTGCAGTCCGTCAGTCCGCGCTTCATCCACTCACCAGAACCCGGAACCACCGTGCCCCGCGAAGTCACCGATGCCGCCGGAATCACCTGGAGCCTCGTGCAGGCGTTCGCCGGCGTTGGCGAAAGCTCCGCCGCCAGCGAGGCGGCCGAGCGCGCCGCGTCGCGCGACGGACACGTCGCGGTGGTGTGCACGCCCAGCGGTGGAGCGCAGACGGTGCGTGTCGAGCTGCCCGCGGGTTGGGAAGACTCCGCGTCCGACGACGAGCTCCTCGCCGCACTCGCGGCGGGCAACCGGACGCCGAAGGGGTCCGCCCGATGACGGCGCCGGTGTCGCTCGACGCGCTGCGCAGCGCGCTCGGCAACGCCTCCGCCGCGGACGGCGGCGCGACCGCGCGGTTGACGCGCGCGCTCGAGGCCATCGGATGGCGGGGCGGCGATTCCGTGGACGCGGCCGAGGTCGCGCAGGAGGTGCTGCCGTCCATCGCGTCGTGCGTCCGCGAGCACGGCGAGCTGGGAGCCATGTACCGCCAGATCGCCGAGATCCTGCGTGCGTCGGGGCCGGTGCTCGACGGGTCGCTCCCGCCGGTGCACGACTACCTGCCCGCCGCCGCCGAGGTGGTGCGACGCTTCACCGCCCCGGAGCACTGACCGGACCGCGTTCCCGCACCGTCAGAGATGGACGCCGATCTTGAGGTAGACGCGCCACGCGCCCTTGACCGGCTCGTCCACCGCACGGGCCAGCCCGGCGAGCAGGTCCACGTCCGGCGTGCCGAGCGGCGCGACGGCGGGCAGCCGCTGGCGTACCTCCGCGCCGAAGCTGCGCAGCGGGCGACGAAAGAGATCGGCACCGACGCCGGAGTAGAACAGCTCGAGGACATCCAGCGGAACACCGACGCGGTACGACGTGAAGGTGGTGCCCACGGCGCTGCCGAGCGGGTACGCGGGCGCCTCCACGCGTCGGCCGTCGAACTGCGGATCGAGCAGCGGGTTGTCGAACCCCCCGATCACGAAGGACTCGCCGTCGGCGCCGGCACCGCCTCCCACGCTGCCATAGGCGAGGCGCAGGGTGGTGAGCGGGGCCGGGCCGCTGGCGGTGCCGAAGAAGAGCGCCGTCCGCTGTCGCAGGTATCGACCGCCCCCGGCGCGTCCCGCCTCGGCGGTCGTGGACAGTGATTCCTCGTAGCGCGTCTGCTCGTCCCGCTGCTGGCGTGTGACGCGCAGCCCGGCGATGCCCGCCGTGCGCGTCGCGCTCTCGAACGACGTGGCGCGGTGCTGCTCCACGAGCCCGGAGAGGCTGGCCGCCACCTGGCCGCCTTCGTCGGCGTGCGCGCGATCGAGCCGCAGGCCGATGCCGACACGCGTGAGGTCCAGCCCCGCGCCGAGCGCGGCGGGCAGCACCCGGGACGGCGCCTCGTGCGAGATCCAGCCCTGGAGCACGTCCTCGGTGCGCGAGGCCCGCCGCGTGAGGGTGAGCGACGCGCCCGCGGGCAGCGCTCCGGCGCCCACGGAGCCCAGCAGCGTGGCCTCGAAGCGGCCCACCGGATCGGTCCGGACGAGCGCGAGCTGGGTCGTGGTGCCGCCGTAGCCGCTCGTCGCACCGGGCAGGTAGCGCACGCGGGAGGGCCCGTAGCCGTATGCGCGCTCGTCGCTCACCACCCGGCGTGGGGGACGCGCGCTGGAGTCGAAGGGAACGCGCAGCACGCGCGGGGGGAGCACCGGCACGAGCGAGTCGGCCAGCGCGAGCGACGCGGGGAGCATGGCTCGCACGCCTGCGCTGTCCGCGGCGACGCGCCTGAGGTCGAACCCGCCCGCATGCAGCGAGAGAAACCAGATCGCGCCGTCGGGGGCGACGTCGGGCGCGACGGCGGCACCGCTGACCGACGTGAGCCGCGTGACGGCGCGGAGCGAATCGATGCGCTCCAGGTTCGCGATGCCCGTGGCCTCCGACGTGGTGACGACGGCGCGACCGTCCGGCGTCCAGGTGGCGTCGTACCGCGTCACCCCGTCGTCGGGATCCACGTAGCGCGCGCTTCCGTCGGCGGCCGAGACGCGCACGAGTCGCCAGCGGTCCCCGGACTGCTCGCCCACGACGATCTCGCCGGAGCGCGGCGAGACGCGTGGCCGGTAGTAGTTGCGCGTAACGCTGCCCCGGCGGAGCACCTCGATGCCGCCGGTCGCCAGGTCCACGCGGACGAGGTCGCACCAGCCCTGGTCGCAGCGCACCGCGGCGGCCCAGCGACCATCGGGCGATGGATCGGCATCGCGCAGGCCGGCGCCGCGGGTCACCCGGCGCAGGTCGCCGTCCTCGGCGCTCCAGACGAACAGGTCTGGGCGCAGCGCGCCGTCGCCGAGGGGCATGTCCCGCGTGACGAGGAGGTGGCGATTGTCCGCGAACCAGCGTGGTGTCTCGTACGGCGCGCCGTTGCTCGCGACGAGGGAGATCACGACACGCTTCGGCGCCGGATAGAAGGGCCGGTCGGGGACGTCCTGCGGGTCGCGCTTGCGCTGCGCCTCCGCGCGGCGCGCCGAAGCGGTGTCCGGCTCGCTGGCCGTTGGCCAGACCACGAGCTGGCTGGGCGCGTCGGTGCGGCGGATGGTGAGGGCCACGAACTGCCCGTCCGGAGAGACGGCCGGGTCCCCCGTGGTGCGGGACAGGCGTTGCACGAGGGTGCCTTCCACCAGCCCCTCGCGGCGCATCGCGCGCTCCAGCGTGAGCGCTTCGGCGGTGACTTCCGCCGTGAAGCGGCCGTAGAGCACGGCCGGCGCGTCGCCGTAGACGCCGGTGAACGCCGCGTCGAACGAGCGGTCGGTGACCGCGGTCATGCGGCGCCAGAGGGCGACGATGCTCGAGTCGCCCTGCCGGCGCGCCAGCCACTCGAGGTAGGCGGACCCCGCGAGGTAGGCGAAGCTGCCCGTCTCCCACCCGCCCGTCGCGCTCAGCTGGCCGTAGGTGGGAAGGCGGCCTTCGAGCGCGAACTGGCGGAGGATGGCCGCTCGCCAGGCGTTGTTGGGCCGACCGGTGCCCGAGACCCGGCCCTCCACATAGGTGGCGTAGCCTTCCAGCACCCAGCGGGGCGCCCGCGTGGCGATGGGACCGAGGGGGACGGGCGAGAGCGACCAGAGCAGGTGCTGGAACCGGTTGCGCGACGGTCGCGTGAGGTGCGCCACGTGCGCATACTCGTGCGTCGTCAGCAGCTCCTGCCACACGCGATAGTTGCCGATCTCCGAGCGCGGATCGGGGGGCGTGGGCCAGAGCACGATCGTCGGCGCGTCCAGCGCGGTGAACGCATATCCGTTGGCGGAGTTCGATGGGTCGTCCACGACCACATCGGTGCGCGCCTCAGGGGCATACTCCACCAGGCGTCCGACCTGCGCGCGGATTCCCTCGATGCGCTCCGCGAGGGCGAGCGCCCACTCGCGGTAGCGCGAGGGGTAGTGGATGGCGAAGTGCTCGGTCTCGGTGGTCTTCCAGTCGAGCCAGGGTCGGGGCGACGACTGGGCCGCACCCCGTGCCGGGACCATGACGAGCGACGCGGCGGCCAGCAGCGCCACCGCGCGACTGGCCGGGCGCAGGGACAAAAAGGGAAGGGACGCGCGCCCTCGGCGCGCGTCCCTTCCCTCGACGCTGCTCACATGACGCGCGTGGCGATCAGCCACGCGCGGGGGCCTTCCCGCGAAACTTGTCCTGCAGCCAGGTGAGCGGGACGATGAACAGCGGTGTCAGCATGAATCCGAGAACGGAGTTGATCCAGATCAGGGCAATGTAGAAGCCGCAGAGTCCGAGACCGACCCAGAGAGTGCCGAGCGGGCCGTGAGTTTCCAAGGGAGTGCTCCGGTAGCCGTGAAGATCAGTGCGCCGCGGGACAAGATAGTAGTGCGCGCCAGCGCGAGCCAGAGGTGCGGGGCACGATCCGGCCGCGGCCGCGACGACACTATATTGCATGGCAATGAACGATCCCTCCGTGCTCGCCGTCCTCGGGGCGGCGCGCCGAGCGGCGCGCGCCACCGATGCGCCGCTGCTGCTGGCCGTCTCCGGCGGGCTGGATTCCATGGCGCTGCTCGCCGCCATGGCCCAGGCGGCGCGCGGGCGCCTCGCCGCCGTCGCCACCTTCGATCACG
>JAQBPZ010000218.1 GCA_028287225.1 Gemmatimonadota bacterium | reverse complement strand
GATTCGTTTCAGGAGCCGATCAGCTTCCGTACAATGTCGCCCCGCGTGAGGAAACCGACCAGCCGGCCTTCCTTGACCACCGGGACGCGGTCCACGTCCTTGTTGCTCATCAGCGCCGCCACCTCCGCGATGGGCTGCTGGGGCGCCACGCACAGCACCTGCCGCGTCATCACGTCCCGCACGGTGCGGGCGCCCATCGCGGCCGGCGACAGCGCGCGCGAATCCGGTCCGCTGAACGCCTGCACGCTCAACAGGTGGCGGATCACCTCGCGCTCGCTCACCATTCCGATGACGCGGTCCTCGTCATCCACCACGGGCATGGCGCCCAGCCCCGTCCGCACCAGGGTCCGCGCCGCCTCCTTGAGCGGCGCGTCGGGCCCGATGGTGCGCGGATGCTCGCTCATCACGTCGCGCACCGCGAGCTGCTCCGGGAGCTGATACTCGGCGAAGGCCGCGAGATTCACGAGCGCATCCGCGTCCGGCGCGGAGAGCACGGCGTCCAGCACCTCGGCCTTCCGCAGCAGCCGCGCGAACCCGCCGACGATCTGCAGGTAGCGGGCGGCGTGCCGGGGCGGCGCCGCGATGAGCAGCACGATGCGGGCGCAGTGCGTGGCCCCGTCGCCGGGATCGAAGCAGATCGGCGACCGCGCGACGCCGAGCGCGACGATGAGCTGTCCCACCGCGTCCGTGCGGTAGTGCAGCAGCAGGGCGCGGTCGCCCATCGCCACCACGTCCTCCGTGCGCTCCGCCGCCACGCGGCGACGCAGCTTGTCGGCGTCGAGCACGCCGCGGGCGCCGGCGAGGCGCTCCACCAGCTGCCGGGAGGCCCCCTCCAGGCCCTCGCCCCCGAGCGGGACCAGGGTCCGCTCGGGGGCGAGAAAGTCGCGCAACCTCATGACGGCCGGCGCACGCGGCTATGCGGATCCCGCGCGACGCCGTCGCGACACGTCATCACATGCGCGCCCTGAGCAGCTCGACGAAGTCCATCGGCCGCTTCGCCACGCCCATGCCCGCCCTCTCGAACGCCTCGATCTTTTCGGCAGCGGTTCCTGCGGAACCTGAGATGATCGCACCGGCGTGGCCCATGCGGCGCCCCGGCGGCGCGGTCTGGCCGGCGATGAAGCCGACGACCGGCTTCTTCATGTGCTTCTGCACGAACTCGGCGGCTTCCTGCTCGTCCGTGCCGCCGATCTCGCCCATCATGGCGACCGCCTTTGTCTTCGGGTCCTTCTCGAAGGCCGCGAGGCAATCGATGAAGTTCGTCCCGTTGATCGGGTCGCCGCCGATGCCCACGCAGGTGCTCTGGCCCATGCCGGCGCGCGTGAGCTGATACACGACCTCGTACGTGAGCGTGCCGGAGCGGCTCACCACGCCGATGCTGCCCGGCGTGCAGATGCGGCCCGGGATGATGCCGACCTTGCTCTCGCCCGGCGTGATGAGCCCCGGACAGTTGGGGCCGAGGAGGCGCGCGCCCTTCTCCTTCACGAAGGGATACACCTTCGTCATGTCGAGGACGGGGACGCCCTCGGTGATGCAGACGATGAACTTGATGCCCGCGTCGGCCGCTTCCATCATGGCGTCGGCGGCGAACATCGGCGGCACGTAGATGACCGACGTGTTGGCGCCGGTCGCGGCGACCGCATCGTGCACCGTGTTGAACACGGGCACCTTGTCCTCGAACTTCTGGCCGCCCTTTCCGGGGGTCACGCCGCCGACGATCTTCGTGCCGTACTCGAGCATCTGCTTCGAGTGGAACCCGCCGTCGCGGCCGGTGATGCCCTGGACGATGACCGTCGTGGAGCTGTCGATGAAGATGCTCACGCGGCCTTTCCTCCCTTCGCGAGCGCGACGGCCTTCTGCACCGCCTCGTCCATGTCGGACGACGCGCTGAAGCCGTTGTCCGTCAGAATCTTCATGGCAATCTCTTCGTTCGTGCCGGTGAGGCGGATGACGATGGGGATCTTGAGCGGGTTCGCCTTCGTCGCCGTCACGATGCCATTCGCGACGTCGTCCGTGCGGGTGATGCCGCCGAAGATGTTGAACAGGATGACCTTCACGCTCGGGTCGCCGGTGATGATGCGCAGCGCGTTCACGACCTTCTCGGGGTTCGACGAGCCGCCGATGTCCAGGAAGTTCGCGGGCTCGCCGCCGTAGTACTTCACCAGGTCCATCGTGGCCATCGCGAGGCCGGCGCCGTTCACGACGCAGCCGACGTTGCCATCGAGCTTGATGAAGGTGAGGTTCGCGTTGCGCGCGTCGACTTCGCTCGGCTCCTCGGCCGTCTCGTCGCGCAGCTGCACGATCTCCGGGTGGCGGTCCAGCGCGTTGTCGTCGACGGAGAACTTCGCGTCGAGCGCCAGGATCTCGCCGGCGGGCGTCACGACGAGCGGGTTGATCTCCGCGAGCGAGGCATCGTGCTTCATGAACGCGCTGTACAGCGCCATCATGATCTTGGAGACCGCGCGCACCTTCTTCACGTCGTCGAACAGGAAGAAGCCGAGCTCGTTCGCCTGGTACGACGTCAGGCCGTAGCGGGTGTCGATCGGCAGCTTCATGATCTTCTCGGGGGTCTTCTCGGCGACCTCCTCGATGTCGATGCCGCCGGCCGGGCTCACCATGAACACGGGCGCCCTGCTCTTGCGGTCCAGGATGATGCCGACGTACGCCTCGGTGGCGATGTCGGCGGCCGCGGTCACGAGGACCTGGTGCACGGTGAGGCCGTTGATCTGCATGCCGAGGATCTTCGAGGCGATCTCCTTCGCCTCCGCGGGGGTCTTGGCGAGCTTCACGCCGCCCGCCTTGCCGCGGCCCCCGGTGTGGACCTGGGCCTTCACGACGACCATGCCGCCGATCTTCTTCGCGATCGCCTCGACCTGCTCGGCGCTCGTCGCCACCTCGCCTGGAGGAATCGGCACGCCCTCGGCGCGCAGGATGTCCTTGGCCTGAAATTCGTGGATGTTCACGCCTTCTCCAATGTGATGGTCGTTCGGGTACGACACTCGCTTGCGCCGGCCTGCACGTGCAGCCGTGGCAAGCTAGACCCCGCCCGGGCGGCGGGCAAGCTCATCGCGGCCCATGCGGAGGGCCGCGCCGAGGGAGTCGAACGCGCGGCCGAACGCCGCCCAGTCGCCCCGCGAGAGGGCGCCGCGCATCTCGCGATACAGCGACTCGGCACGCTGCCGCGCGTCGCCCGCCGTGATGACCGGTGCGGCATCGGCGCTCCCCACGGGCAGCGTGGCGGCGAGCGTGCGGCCGGTGCGAACGCTGTCGCCGGCGAGGGTGGCCACGTAGCGCAGCGCGGGCGATCCGTCGGGCCGCCACTGGAAGGCGGACTGCAGGTAGAAGGCCTGCCCCCCGACGGGGAGGACGCGGACGGGGCCACGCACCAGCGCGCGCTCCTGCGCCGCGGGCTCGCTGCCGCGCAGCCGGTCCACGACGCGGCCCCACACCTGCCCGTCGGACTCCAGCGGGATCCAGCTGGTGCCGCGCGCGCTGCCACCGACCGCCGCGACCACGCCGCGCACCCGCTCCTGCTGGTCCAGCAGCGGCCACAGCACGGACACCCCGAGGCCGGGGAGGAGCGCGTGCACCGGCTCACGCGACGCGGCCGAGTCGGCGCCGTCGGGCACGGCCAGGTGCCGCACCTCGAAGCTGTCGCGGCGGAACCCGGCCGCGGCGAAGGCGAGCATCTGCGCGTGCGCGCCGTCGGTGACGGGCGGGAGCAGCTGCAGCAGCACGGGCGAGAGCGCCCCCGGCAGCACGAAGAGCGACGGGAACCGCGTGATCCAGCTCAGGGTCAGCGCGTCCGGCGACGGATCGGCGAGCAGGCGAACGCGCCCCGACGCGGCATGCACCACGGCCGTGGCGGCGTGCTGAAGGTACGAGCGCTCCTCGCCCAGCAGCGTGAAGTGCCGGGCCA
The DNA here is from genome assembly GCA_028287225.1 of Gemmatimonadota bacterium. Classification (GTDB taxonomy): domain Bacteria; phylum Gemmatimonadota; class Gemmatimonadetes; order Gemmatimonadales; family Gemmatimonadaceae; genus AG11. Next base: position 13,330 of record JAQBPZ010000218.1, on the reverse strand, counting down.
GCGGATACGAGGACGACGCGGCGTAGAGCTCCACGATCCAGTAGAGCGAGTCGTGCGCGACGAGCGGGAGCACCTCGCCACCCTGGACGAAGAACGGCGCGAGCTCGTGCAGCCGGTCGCGGACGTCGCGATGGCGCACGATGGTGGGCCGGTCGGCGGGCAGCTCGCCGAAGAGGAGGCGAAAGTTCTGGAGGCTCCACGCATGCGCCAGCCGCGAGCCGGTGCTCACCATCTCCACGCCCACGATGCGGCTGAGCGAATCGGCGAGCACGCTGTACTCGGGCGCGGAGTCGTACACCGCCGGCTCGGCGAGCACCATCTCGTCGACCCGCTGGCGCAGCTCGCGCGCGGGCATGCCGCGCTCGTCGGCGGTGGTGGGGTCCAGCCGCCGGACGCCCCACACGTCGCGCGAACTGCCCAGTCCCTCGCTGCTGCGCTCCACGAGCGCGGCGGCGATGCCGCTGTCGGCCTGCTGCCAGGCGGCGCCCGTGCCCACCACGCGCACCCGGCGCAGGCGCTGGGCGGCGTGGGCGAGCGTCGCGCCATCCCACACCGCGACGCGCGGTCCCGCCTGCGACAGCGTCGCGAACCCGGTGGCCAGGGTCTCGGGCTGGATGCGGTCCACCCCGAAGGCGCGCCGCGTGTAGCCGAGCCGGGTTCCGGTGTACGCGCGCTCCTGCACGGCGGCGTCCGCCGGGTCCATCATCCGCCGGACCAGCGGCGGCGCGAGTCCGCGCCCCACGCCGCTCAGCAGCAGCACCGCGCCCACCGCGACGAAGGCCAGCCGCGTCTGGCCCGTCCACCCCGACCAGATGACCACGATGGCCGCGCAGAGGGAGATCACCGCGAGGAGGAGCATCACCGGGAGCAGCACGAGCTGGTCCAGCATGGTGAACGCGCCCTCCGCGCCGCTGCCCGCGGAAAGCAGCTCGTAGGTGCCGAGCCGGTAGCTCCAGGCGAGGACGAGCAGCAGGACGCCCCCGAGCACGATCAGGTGGCGCTGGACATACGGCGAGACGTAGAGCCGGCTGCGCTCCCATCGCAGGCTCGGGGTGAGCGCGTAGAGGAGGATCACGATGCCGGTGACGAGGACGAACAGCAGCACTGCCCAGTAGTGCAGCGTCGTCTCGAACGGCAGCCAGTAGACGAAGAAGCCGAGATCGGTGCCGAGGTAGGGGTCGGCCTCCCCGAACGGGCGTCCGGTGGCGGCGAGGAGCGCGTCGCTCCACCCATCGGTCGGCAGCAGCATGGCGATGCCGACCGACGCGGAGAGCGCGAGGACGGCATACAGGAGGTACTGCGCCGACACCTCCTCGCCGATCTCGAGGTTCGCGATGCGCCGGGGCAGCACCAGGGAGACGACCGATCGCCGCACCGCGTAGACGTTGGCGAACGCGAAGGCCGCGGCGACGAGGAACGATCCCGTCTCGATGGCCGCGGTGGTGGCGAGGCGCGCGCGCCACACCGCGGCGGCGCCCATGGACTGGAACCAGAGGAAATCGGTGTAGAGCGCGGCGCTCCACCGCCCCAGCAGGAGCAGCACCGCGGTCGCGGCCAGCGCGCCGATGACGACGCGACGCGCGGTCACGTCAGACGACCAGTCCCTGCGCGGTGAGCCAGCCTTCCATCTCCGCGCGGATCTCGGACAGCCGCGAGGCGGTCCGGGCCTCGAAGCGCGTGACCAGGATCGGCTGCGTGTTGGAGGCGCGGATGAGCCCCCACCCGTCGCCGTAGAGGACGCGCACGCCGTCCACGTCGATCACGTCGTGCAGCGCGGTGAAGTGCTCCACGGCGCGGCGCACGAGCTCGAACTTGCGGTCGTCGCCACACTCCACGCGAATCTCCGGCGTGCTGACGAACACGGGCACGTCGGCCAGCAGGTCGCGGACCGTGCGCCCCGAGTCGGCGATGATGCGCAGCAGGCGCGCCGCGCCGTACAGCGCGTCGTCGTGGCCGTAGAACCCCTCGCTGAAGAACATGTGGCCGCTCATCTCGCCGGCGATGGGCGCGTGCAGCTCCTTCATCTTGTCCTTGATGAGCGAGTGGCCCGTCTTCCACATCACCGGCACGCCGCCTGCGCGCGCCACCTCGTCGGTGAGCGCCTGGCTGCACTTCACGTCGAAGATGATCGGCTGCCCCTTCCCCGTGCGGGCGAGGACGTCGCGCGCGTACAGGATGAGGATGTGGTCGCCCCACACGATGCGGCCGTCGCCGTCCACCATCCCGATGCGGTCGGCGTCGCCGTCGAAGGCGAGCCCGATCTCCGCGCCCTCGTCCCGCACGGCGTCGATGAGGTCCTCGAGATTCTCGGGGACGGTGGGATCGGGGTGGTGGTTGGGGAAGCGGCCGTCGCTCTCGGTGAACAGCCCGACCGCGTCCAGTCCCAGCGCCGCCATGAGCTGCGGCGCCACCAGGGCGCCGGCGCCGTTGCCGCAGTCGTACACCACCTTCATGGGTCGCGAGAGCGGGCCGATACGGGCCGCCACGTCCGCGACGTAGCGGTCGATGACCTGCTCCTGGCGCACGCTGCCGTTCCCGCGGGGGGCGGCATTCGACCGGATCAGCTGCAGCAGGTGCTGGATGTCGTGTCCGTGCAGCGACTCCGTGCCGAAGCACAGCTTGAAGCCGTTGTACTCCGGCGGGTTGTGCGAGCCGGTGATCTGGATGCCGCCGATCACCGGCAGGTGATGGAGGCTCCAGTACATCAGGGGAGTCGGCACCGTTCCCAGGTCCACCACGTCGACGCCGGCGGCGTTGAGCCCCTCCACCAGCGCATCGCGCAGCGCGTCCCCGCTCGGGCGGTTGTCGCGCCCCACGGCGACGGCGCCGCTGACTCCGCGCTCGCGCATGAGGGCCGCGTACGCACCGCCCAGGGCGCGCGCGACCTCCACGGTGAGGTCGGTGCCGACGATGCCGCGGATGTCATACTGGCGAAAGATGCCGGACGAGATGGACATGAGTGCGTGGAACGTGGTCGTGAATGCACGTCGGGGCCGCGCTGGCGGCCCCGCGTGAATGGAGAGGTCAGCGCGCGAGCGCCGTCGCGGCCGGAGGTGCCTGGCCGGTGCCGGGTGTCCCGACCGGCCGGGGGCCCCGCGGCACCATCGTGGACGGGATGCCGACGTTGGCGTAGCGCAGCACGAGGTCCGGCGCGATGCCGAGCACGAGGATCAGTGCGGCGCATGCCACCATGACGGCCTGCGTCAGCGACCGCGTCGCCGGCACGGCCGGCGCGTCCAGGGAGCGCGGACGCATGAACATCAGCATGACGACGTAGAGATAGTATCCGGCCGAGATGACGGTGGTGAGCACGAGCACGATCGACAGCGCGTACTGCGGCGCGGGCGCCTGGAGAGCGGCGTTGACGATGTACCACTTCGCCAGGAAGCCCGCGCCGCCGGCGATCGGGAAGCCCATGAGCGACAGGAGGAACACCGTCATCGCGACGGCGAGCCAGGGGCGCACGGTCCAGAGGCCGTTGAGATCGGCGGTCATCACCGGCGCGTCCGCGTGCGACATCACGATGATCACCGCGAAGGCGCCGAAGGTGGCCAGCGTGTAGGCCAGGAGATAGAACAGCATGGCCGACGCGCCCTGGGTGGTGCCGACCGCGATCGCCACCAGGATGGAGCCGGCGTGCGCGATGGAGGAGTACGCGAGCAGCCGCTTGAGGTTGCGCTGCTGCAGCCCGATCGCGTTGCCGATGATCATCGTCGCGATGGCGAGGCCGGCGACCGCGCGGTGCCACGAGCCGAACTCGCTCGGGAAGGCCTCCAGCCACACCCGCAGGAAGGCCACGAACGCGGCCGCCTTCACCGTGGCCGCCATGTACGCGGTCACGGGATTCGGCGAGCCGTCGTAGACGTCCGGCGCCCACATGTGGAACGGCACGGTGGACACCTTGAACCCGAAGCCGACGAGCAGCATCGCGATGCCGATCAGGAGGATCGGGCTCGTGGACAGCCCATGCTCGAGCACCCGCATGCGGATCTCGTGCAGCCCCGTGGTGCCGGTGGCGCCGTAGACGAGCGCGATGCCGTACAGCAGGAACGCCGTGGAGAAGGCGCCCAGGAGGAAGTACTTGAGGGCGCCCTCGGCGCTGCGCTCGCTGCGCCGGTTGATGCCCGCCAGCGCGTACGACGCCACCGACATCAGCTCGATGCCGAGGAAGACGATCATCAGGTCGCGCGCGCCGGCGAGCAGCATCATGCCGGAGGACGCGAGCAGGATGAGCACGTGCGTCTCGGCCGTGGTCGTGCCGGAGCGGTCGTTGTCGTCGATGCCCAGCGCGAGCGCGGCGATGGTGCCCAGGAGGATGACGAGATCGGCCATCCACCGGAAGTTGTCCACCGCGATCGGCCCGTCGGTCGCGGTGCCAAGGCGGTTCATCATGATCCACACCGCCGCCATCGTCACCACGCAGAGGCCGATGGACAGCATCCCGACGAAGCGCTGGTGCTCACTCGACTCGCGGCGCCAGACCGCGACGAGCAGGAGGATCATCGCGCCGCCCATGAGGATCAGGTCCGGCACGAGCGCCGCGGACAGATGCGACGGGATGGAGAGGTCGAAGAAGGGACGCATCAGCGGCCTCCCTGCGCGTCGGCGGTCGCCATGGCGGCGCGGGTCTCCACGATGCGGACGAACTGCTCGGCCGCCGGCTGCATGCGGCGCAGCACCGGGGCCGGATAGACGCCAAGCCAGATGATGCAGGCGAGCAAGGGCGCCATGAGCAGCAGCTCGCGGCGGTTCAGGTCGGGCACGTGCTCATTCACCGGTTTGTCGAGCGGATTGAACAGGATGCGCTGGATGGCCCAGAGGAGGTACGCCGCGGTGATGATGACGCTCGTGGCCGCGATCACGGCGAGCACCGGGTAGGTGCGGAAGGCGCCCAGCAGGACCAGGAACTCACCGATGAAGCCGTTGGTCCCCGGCACCGCGATGGAGCTGAAGGTCACGAAGGTGAGCATCGCGGCGAACATGGGGACCACCCGCGCCAGCCCGCCGTAGTCGGCGATGAGGCGCGTGTGCCGGCGCTCGTAGATCATGCCGATCAGGAAGAACAGCGCGCCGGTGGAGAGACCGTGGTTGATCATCACCATGAGGGCACCCTGCACGCTCTGCACGGTGAGCGCGAAGATGCCGAGCATCACGAAGCCGAGGTGGCTGACCGAGCTGTACGCCACGAGCTTCTTGAAGTCCGGCTGCACCAGCGACACCAGCGCACCATAGACGATCCCGATCACGGCGAGCGTGAGGATGATGGTGCGGACCGTGGGGTTCATCGCCGCGCCCGGGAACAGCGGAACGGCCAGGCGCAGGAATCCGAAGGTCCCGAGCTTCAGCATGATCGCCGCGAGCACCACGGAGCCGGCGGTCGGGGCCTCCACGTGGGCATCCGGCAGCCAGGTGTGGAAGGGGAACATCGGGACCTTCACGGCGAACGCCAGGAAGAAGGCGCCGAACAGCCAGAGCGCGGCATGCGGCGTGACGCGCGCCGTCGCCATGATGGTGTCGTACGAGAAGTCCGGCACCACCTGCCGCATGCCATGGAGCGTGACCTCGTGCTGCGCCTGAAGGCCGAGGTACACGATGGCCACGAGCATCAGCAGCGAGCCGACCATGGTGTAGATGAAGAACTTGAGGCTCGCGTAGATGCGCCGCTGTCCGCCCCAGATCCCGACGATGAAGTACATCGGGACCAGCATGATCTCCCACATCATGTAGAAGAGGAACAGGTCCAGCGACATGAACACGCCGAGCATGCCGGTGGTGAGCACCAGCAGCAGCGCGTAGTACGGCGCGGCCTTCTGGCGCACGGACGTCCAGCTGCCGAACGACGCGAGCACCATGATGAAGGTCGTGAGCAGCACCATCATCAGGGCGATGCCGTCCAGCCCGAGGGTGAAGCGAATGCCCCACGACGGGATCCACGGCATGTCGAAGCGCTGCTGCCAGCCGCTCCGGCCGGCGTCGAACGACCACCAGAGGCCGAGCGAGAGCACGAACTCGAGGGCGAACACGAGGGTCGCGACGAGGCGGGGCCGGTCGGCTGCGCCGGTCGCGACCTCGTCGTCGCCCTCGGTGCTCGTCCGGTTGCCGATCAGCACGAGCGCGGCGCCCAGGAGCGGAAGGGCGAGCAGCGCGGGAAGGATCCAGCGGTCGTAAGCGACCGAAAGCAAGAACTCGCGCATGTCGTTAGCGGAAGGTGAAGGCGCCGAGCACGAACAGCACACCGACGACCAGCACCCAGGCGTAGGTGCCGACCTGTCCCGACTGCAGCTGCGAGCCGATCCAGCCCACGGAACGCGACAGCAGCCCGCCCATCGGGACGGTGGTGCCCGGGGCGTCGTCGTCGTCCTTGCCCTGCACGAGCAGCCGCGTCATGCCGTCGATCAGCCCCGCGTCGAGCCCGCGCCAGAGCAGCCCGCGCGAGCCGGAGACGATCGGCTGCACGATGGCCGCGTCGTACGCCTCGTCCACGTAGTACTTGTTGGCCAGCACCTTCTCGAAGCCATGCTCCGCGGGCGACTGGCTCTTGGGCACCAGGCGGGCGGGCTTGAGCCGCGCAAAGGCCAGGGCGATGCCGACCACCGCGATGACGACGGCCGCGCCGATCAGTGCCACCTCGGTGCTGTGCGCCGCCTCGGGGACGACGCCCTTCGTGACCCGCAGCGTGCCCTCGCCGACCACCGGCTCCAGCCAGTGGTCCAGCAGGCCGACCGGGCCGAGGGGAAGGAGCGACGGCAGGTTCAGCCAGCCGCCGAACACGCTGAGCACGCCCAGCACGACGAGCGGGCCGGTCATGATCCACGGCGCCTCGTGCAGGTACCCGCGCTCGGGCTCGCCCGTCCGGTTGGGACCGTGGAAGGTGTAGAGCATCATGCGGGTCATGTAGACCGCCGTCATGAACGCCGCCGCCAGGCCGAGCATGTAGCAGACGATGATCACGGCGCTGCCGGGGATGCCCAGCCAGTGCGCCTCGGCCAGGGTGGAGCCGTGGGCACGCAGGAACAGCGAGCCGAGGATCTCGTCCTTGGAGAAGAAGCCGGCGAAGGGCGGAATGCCGGCGATGGCGAGCGTCGCGGCCCACATCAGGACCCACGTGACCGGCAGGTACTTCTTCAGGCCGCCCATGTTGCGCATGTCCTGCGCATCGTCATGGTTGCCCGTGTGATGATACGCGGCGTGCATGGCGTAGATCACCGAGCCGGACCCGAGGAACAGGAGCGCCTTGAAGAAGGCGTGCGTCATCAGGTGGAAGACGCCGGCGACGTATGCGCCGGAGCCCACGCCCACGAACATGTAGCCGAGCTGGGAGACCGTGGAGTACGCCAGCACCTTCTTGATGTCCCACTGCTTCAGGCCGATCGTCGCGGCGAACACCGCGGTGAGCGCGCCGACGACGACCACCGTGAGCTGCGCGGCCGGTGCGAGCGAGAACAGGACGTTGCTGCGGGCGATGAGGTACACGCCCGCCGTCACCATCGTGGCGGCATGGATGAGCGCCGAGACGGGGGTGGGGCCGGCCATCGCGTCGGGCAGCCAGGTGTAGAGCGGGATCTGCGCGCTCTTGCCGGTGCAGCCGAGGAACATGAAGAGGCAGATCGTCGTCACCACCGCGCCGCCGAAGGCGAAGGTGGTCGGCGCGGCGCTCGCGACGCCGATGAAGTCGAGCTTGCCGGTGTGGGCGAACAGCATGAACATGGCGACGAGGAAGCCGAAGTCGCCGATGCGGTTGACGATGAACGCCTTCTTGCCGGCGTCCGCGTTGGCCTTCTCGCTGAACCAGAAGCCGATGAGGAGGTAGGAGCAGAGCCCCACGCCTTCCCAGCCGACGAACAGCAGCGGATAGCTGGCGCCGAGCACCAGGACCAGCATGAAGAAGACGAACAGGTTCAGGTACGCGAAGTAGCGCGGGTACCCGGGATCGTCCTGCATGTAGCCGATGCTGAACAGGTGGATCAGCGTGCCGACGCCGGTGATGATGAGCACCATCACCATGGACAGCTGGTCCAGGTGGAACGCCGCGTCGATCTGGAGGTCGCCGACCGGCATCCAGCTGAAGTAGCGCTGGACGAACGGCGCGTGCATCTCGCCCCCGCCGGCCCCGCGCATGGCCGCGAAGATCGCGAGCGCCAGCAGGAAGGAGGCGGCGAGGACGCCGGGCCCGATGAGGCTCGCGAGGCCCGCATGGCGATGCCGCGCGACCACGTGATGATCGTCCCCGTGCCCGCCGCCGCCGTGCTCGAGGCCCGCCGGCGCGTGCACGCCATGGTCGTCGTGGCTCGCGCTCGGATCGGCCGGCCCGAGCTTGAACGCGCTCGTGAGGCTCAGCAGGCCGTTCAGGACGAAGCCGAGCAGCGGAAGGACGGGCAGCAGCCAGACATACCGGGCCGCGGTGCCGCTCAGGGGATGCGCGCCGGCCTGCGCGGCGTCTGCCACTTGCTGGAGGAGCATCATCCCTTCAGGAGATTGATGTTCGACAGGTTGACCGTCTGGCGGTGGCGGAAGAGGGCGATGATGATCGCCAGCCCCACCGCCGCCTCGGCGGCGGCCACCGTCATGACGAAGAAGACGAACACCTGCCCCGCCGCGCCGTAGACCTGCGCGAAGGCGACGAAGGTGAGGTTCACGGCGTTGAGCATCAGCTCCACGCACATGAAGATGATGATCGCGTTGCGGCGGGTGAGCACGCCCACCACGCCGATGGTGAAGAGGACCGCACTGAAGAACAGCGATTCAGCGAGCATGCTCACGCTCCTTGCGCTTGCCCAGGACCACGGCGCCCACGACGGCGGCGAGGAGCAGCACGCTCGTCACCTCGAAGGCCAGCAGGTACTCGTGGAAGAGCGGGCCGGCGAGCGGGGCGATGGCGCCCGTACGCGCCACCTGGTCCGCCAGGGCGTTCTCCGGCAGCATCAGCGCCTCCGGCAGGCGCGCCCGGGTGAGCGCGAACACCTGCGCCAGCAGCGCCAGCCCCACGGCGCCGGCGGCGAGCTTCCACCACATGCCGCGCCCGTCCGCCAGCTCGCTCGCGTGGCCCAGGTTGAGCAGCATGATCACGAACAGGAACACCACCATGATCGCGCCGGCATACACCAGCACCTGCATGGCGCCGATGAAGTGGGCGTCGAGCAGCACGTAGAGCGCGGCGAGGCTGAACATGGTGGTCACGAGCCAGAGCGCGGCCGCCACGGGGCTCTTCCGCGTCACGAAGGCGACCGCCGAGACGATCGCCACGATGCCGAAGAAGTAGAAGTGGAAGACGTAGAACAGCGGGAGCTCGTTGTGCCCCATCATTCCCCCTTCGGGTCGGCGGGATCCCACATCTCGCACACGGGGTGCGTCTGGGCCATCAGGCGCTCGAGGTCGTAGACCATCCCCTCGCGGCTGTATTCCGCGTTCTCGTAGTGCCGGCCCACGTGAATGGCCTCTTCCGGGCAGACTTCCTGGCAGTAGCCGCAGAAGATGCAGCGGAACTCGTCGATCTCGAACACCAGCGGATAGCGGTTGCCCTGCTCGTCCTCGCCCGGCACGAGCTTGATGCAGTTGGAGGGGCACACCGTGGGGCAGAGGCCGCAGGCGACGCACTTCGCCTTGCCGTCCTCGGTGGTGAGCATGCGATGCGTGCCGCGCCACCGCTTGGAGAGCGACTCCTTCTCCTCCGGATACTGCGTCGTCACCTGCTCCGGGTTGAGCAGGTGCTTGAGGGTGTGCGCCATGCCGGTGAGCGTGGCGCGCACGTAGCTCGTCTGGCCGATCGGGCGATCGACGACCTTTACGCCGATGGACATCAGTCTCCGGACTCGGGAAGCAGCGTGGGGCGATGCGGCGCGCTGACGGCGCGCAGCTTGTCGATGTCGCGGCGGTTGAGCCGCGACGAGGCGGGGCTGATCACGCGTCCGCGATCGACGATCATGAACAGGATCACCACGGCCGCCAGGTTGAACATGATGAGGCCGAGGTGGAACGGCACCGAGCCCTGCGCGAAGCCGAGGGCGTCGAGCGTCACGATCAGGGTGGCGGTGCACACGATGTACGCGAGGGCCAGCGGCAGCATGAACTTCCAGCCCAGCGCCATCAGCTGGTCGTAGCGGAAGCGCGGCAGCGTCCAGCGGATCCACATGAAGAGGAACAGGAAGAACAGCACCTTGGTCGCGAAGCAGCCGAGCGTGAGCAGCGTCTTGAGCCCGGTGTGCGGCGCGAGGTTGTCCCACAGCGTGAACGGGATGTCCCAGCCGCCGAAGAAGAGCGTCGCCATGAGCGCGCTCACCGTGATCATGTTGCAGTACTCGGCGATGAAGAACAGCGAGAACTTCATCGCGCTGTACTCGGTGTGGTATCCGGTGACGAGCTCGGACTCCGCCTCGGGCAGGTCGAAGGGGAGACGGTTGGTCTCCGCGAACGATGCGACGAGGAAGATGAAGAACGCGATCGTGAGGTTGAGCACGTTCCAGGTGCCGAACGCCTGCTGGCTCACGATGCGGCTGAGCGTCACGTTGCCCGCCAGGAGCAGCACGGGAATCGTGCTCATCCCGAGCGCGATCTCGTAGGAGATCATCTGCGCCGTGGAGCGGATGCCGCCGAGCATCGCGTACTTGTTGTTCGACGACCATCCGGCGAGCACGATGCCGTAGACGCCGAGCGACGACAGCGCGAGGATGAACAGGAACCCCATCGGCACCGGCGCCAGCACCATCTCGATGATGCCCCAGCGCGAGCCCCACGGCGCCGCGAACGGGATCACCGCCCAGGTCACCAGCGCGGGGATGAACGAGACCACCGGCGCCAGGATGAAGATCGGCAGGTTGGCCGCGCTCGGGTACGTCTCTTCCTTCACGAAGTTCTTCACCCCGTCGGCGATCGGCTGCAGCCAGCCCTTGCCGACGCGGTTGGGGCCATGACGGTCCTGGATCCACGCCGAGATCTTGCGCTCGGCCAGCGTCAGGAGCGCGGCGCCCAGCATGTAGACGGTGAAGATCGCGACCAGCTTGACCACGGTCATCAGGAACCAGAAGCCGAAGCCGGGCTCGGTGGTCGGCCCGGCGATCTGGAGCAGCGCTGCGATGTGCGTCATGCGCCCGCTCCCGCCATCACGTCCGCGGCCACGGAGCCCTTGAGCCCGAGCGTGTCGTAGGACATGCCGGCGAAGGCCGGCTTCGCCGCGGCCAGCGCGTCGAACGCCGCCGATGCGGTCCAGTAGCCCTGCCCCTCTCCCATGGCGGCCAGCAGGTCGCCGACCACGAAGAAGCTGGGGCGCGCGATGCCCGGGGCCGCCTTGGCCTGCAGGAACCGCTGCACGCGGCCGCGCAGGTTCGTGAAGGTGCCGTCCTCCTCCACCATGTTGGCGATGGGCAGGACGATCGCGGCGCTGTGCCGCGCCCAGACCGGCAGCGTGGTGCCGATCACGATCACCGCGCCGGCGCGCGCGACGTCGGCCACGTCCATGCCGGCCAGCTCCTCGTCGGCGACGACCAGCACGTCACCGGCCTTGAGGCCCGCGAGCGGGGCCTCGCTGCGCGTGAAGCCGGCCAGCTCCGCGCCGCGCACGTTGGCCGCACGGTCGGGCCGCAGCGCGAGGTCCTCGACCCCGGGCAGCGGCGCCTCCTCGCCCTGGTTCACGCGGAACGCGCCGTTGCCCCCGGTGCGGTCCACGAGCTTGCCGAGGAGGAAGAGCGCCTCGTTGGAGAGCATCGGCGACGCCAGCACGAAGGTCTTCTTGCCGGCCAGCAGGGTGGCGGCCGCCCGCAGGGCCACTTCCCAGTCGGCCGACGCCAGCACGCCGTTCTGCCGCACCATCGGCGTGGAGACCCGGTCCTGCCGGTTCATCCAGCGATAGTTGAGGCGGCCGTGGTCGCACATGAAGTACTCGTTCACCGCCTGGTTGGGCCGCGGACGCAGGCGCACCACCTGATTGTCGCGCGTCTCCACGATCATGTTGCAGCCCTGGGAGCAGTTCGGGCACACCGACGCGGCGCGGTCCATCTCCCAGGCGCGCGCCTTGTTCAGCGAGTCCTTGCTGAGCAGCGCGCCGACCGGGCACAGGTCGATCACGTTGCCGGCCCACGCGTGCGTGAGATCCTGCCCCTCGAACTTGCCGATCAGGGCACGGTCGCCGCGCTCCGCCACGCTCAGCACCGGGTCATGCGCGACGTCGTCCATGAAGCGGACGCAGCGCGTGCACAGGATGCAGCGGTTGGCCACGTAGACCACGTCGCCGCCGAAGTCCTCCACCGGGTTGAAGCGCTTGGGGTCGCGGTAGCGGCCCTCGGCGCGGCCTTCCTGGAAGGTGTAGTCCTGGAGCTCGCACTCGCCCGCCTGGTCGCAGATCGGGCAGTCGAGCGGGTGGTTGATGAGCAGCATCTCGAGCACGCCCTTGCGGGCCTCGAGCGCCTTCTCCGAATGGACGTGCACCACCTGCCCTTCCATTGCCTGCGTGGCGCAGGAGGGAGCCAGCTTCGGGGCCTTCTCCACCTCCACGAGGCACATCCGGCAGACGCCCGCCACCGGGAGGCCCGGGTGGTAGCAGTAGTGCGGGATGAGCACGCCCGCGTACTTCGCCGCCTCGAGGATCGAGGTGCCGTCGGGCACGGAGACCGCGCGCCCCTCGATCGTCAGGTTCACCATCTTCACGTCCGCCATCAGGCCACCTGCGCCGGCACCATGTGGACCCTCTTCTGCTTGATCAGCGCTTCGAAATCACCACGGAACTTGTCGAGCCCCGACTTCACCGGCGTCGCGCACGAGTCGCTGAGCACGCAGATGGTCTTGCCGGTCATGTTCTCCCCGATCTCCAGCAGCGTGTCCAGGTCCTCGTGAGACCCTTCGCCCGCGACGATGCGCTCGAGGATCTTTGTCGTCCATGCCGTGCCCTCGCGGCACTGGGTGCACTGCGCGCAGCTCTCGTGGGCGAAGAACCGCGCGGCCCGCGCGATCTGCTTCACCAGGTTCTGCGCGTCGTCGATGATGATGACGCCGCCCGAGCCGAGCATGGAGCCCTGCGCCACGAAGCCCTCGTAGTCCATCAGCGTCGCTTCCGCCTCGTCCACCGTCTGGATGGGCACGGAGATGCCACCCGGGATGATCGCGCGGAACTTCCGCCCGGGCAGCGGCCCGCCGCAGAGGTCGTACAGGAAGTCCTTGAACGGAAAGCCGAGCGTCACCTCGTAGTTGCCCGGCCGCTGCACGTTGCCGCACACGGAGAACAGCTTGGTCCCCGTGCTCCTGGGGTTGTCCGCACGGCCGAACTTCTTGTACCACTCCGCGCCGTTGTTCAGGATGTGCGGCACCGCCACGAGCGTCTCGACGTTGTTGATCGTCGTCGGCT
>JAQBPZ010000407.1 GCA_028287225.1 Gemmatimonadota bacterium | reverse complement strand
GGGCCGAGGCGGGGGTGCGCGCGCGTGCCGCGGTGCTGCTGCGCTTTCATGACCTGCTCATCGCGCGCACGGAGCAGGCGCTCGACCTCATCCAGCTCGAATCGGGCAAGGCTCGCCGCCACGCCCTCGAGGAGGTGCTCGACACCGCCCTCGTCGCCCGCTACTACGGGCTGCATGCGGAGCATCACCTGCGCCCGCGCCGCCACGCGGCGGGCCTGCCCTTCATCACCACCGCGCGCGAGGTCCGGCACCCGGTGGGCCTCGTGGGCGTGGTGGCGCCGTGGAACTTCCCGCTCATCCTGAGCATCACCGACATCCTCGCCGCGCTCGCGGCGGGCAATGCCGTGGTCCTGCGGCCCGACGAGCAGAGCTCGTTCACCGCGCTGTGGGCCGTGTCGCTCCTCCGGGAAGCCGGGCTGCCGGCCGCCGTGCTGCAGGTGGTCACCGGCGAGGGACCGGTGCTCGGCCCCGCGCTGGTGGATGCCGTGGATTTCATGATGTTCACCGGCAGCACGCGCACCGGGCGCACCGTGGCGACGCAGGCGGCGGCGCGGCTCATCGGCTGCTCGCTGGAGCTCGGCGGCAAGAACCCGATGGTCGTGCTCGACGACGCCGACGTGGAGCACGCCACCGAGGGACTCGTGCGCGGTGCCTTCGCCGGCGCCGGCCAGGTCTGCGTCTCCATCGAGCGCGTGTACCTGCCGCGGGCGATGTTCGACCGGTTCGCCGCGCGCTTCGTGGAGCGCGTGCAGGCGATGCGCGTGTCGCCGGCACTCGCGTACGATGTGGACATGGGATCCATGACGGTTCCGCGCCAGCTCGCCGCGGTCCAGGCGCAGGTGGCGGACGCCGTTGCCCGGGGGGCCACGGTGCTGGCCGGCGGGCGGGCGCGCCGGGACCTGGGACCGCTCTTCTTCGAGCCCACCGTGCTGGCCAACGTCACGCCGGACATGCAGCTCTTCGCCGAGGAGACCTTCGGGCCCGTGGTGGCGCTGTACGCGTACGACGACCTGGACGACGCCATCCGGCAGGCCAACGACACGAGGTACGGCCTGAACGCGAGCGTCTGGTCGCGCAGCACGCGGCGCGCCATGCAGGTGGCGCTGCGCATCCGCGCCGGCACGGTCAACATCAACGAGAGCTATGCAGGCACCTGGACCGCCACCGCGTCGCCCATCGGCGGCATGAAGCAGAGCGGCATCGGCCGGCGGCACGGCGCGGAAGGGATCCTGAAATACACCGAGGCGCAGACCATCGCGGTGCAGCGCCTGATGGCCCTCGCGCCGCCACCTTTCCTGCCGGAAGCCCTGTACGCGCGGTGGATGCCGCGCATCGTGGGCTTCCTGCGCCACGTACCCGGGCTGCGATGAGCGATCCCGACAACGACATCGTCCTCTTCACCGGCTTTCCCGGCTTCCTCGCGTCGGCGCTGCTGCCGCGGATCCTGTCGCGGCTCGCCGCCGCCGACGCCGTGTGCCTGGTGCAGCCGCAGCACCTGACGCTCGCGCGCAGCCGCGTGGCCACCCTCGTGGCGGCGGATGAGTCCCTGCGGGGCCGCATCCGCATCATCGGGGGCGACATCACGAACCGCGGCCTCGACATCACCGGACGGCTCGCCCCCCGGCGCGTGATCGAGATCTTCCACCTCGCCGCGGTCTACGACCTCGCCGTGAAGCGCGACGTCGCGATGCGCGTCAACGTGCTCGGCACGCAGCACGTCATCGACTTCGCGCGCGACTGTCCTCGGCTCCGGCGCTTTCAGTACGTGAGCACCTGCTACGTGAGCGGTCGCTGGCGTGGCACCTTCACCGAGGGCATGCTCGAGGAGGGGCAGCAGTTCAACAACTTCTACGAGGAGTCCAAGCAGCTCGCGGAGGTCGCGGTGCGCAAGGCGATCCGGGTCGGGCTCCCGGTCACGATCTACCGGCCGGCCATCGTCGTGGGAGACAGCACCACCGGGGAGACGCAGAAGTACGACGGCCCGTACTTCGCCCTCCAGTGGCTGATGCGCCAGCCGCGCGTCGCGGTGATGCCGGTGGTCGGCGACACGCGGCGGCGCGAGTTCAACGTGGTGCCGCGAGACTACGTCGTGGATGCCATCGCCTGGCTGAGCGGGCGCGTGGAGTCCATGGGCCGCACCTATGCGCTGGCCGACCCCCGCCCGCTCACGGTGGATGCGATGCTGGACGAGATGGCGCGCGCCACCGGCCGCCGCATGATCCGCCTCCCCCTCCCGCTCGGCGTCGCGAAGGGCATGCTCACCTGGGTGCCGGGCGTGCAGGCGCTGATGCGCATCCCCGCTGCCGCGGTCGACTATTTCGTGCACCCCACGCACTACGACACGGCCAGCGCGCGCAGCGACATGGCGTCGAGCGGCATCGCGTGCCCGCCCTTCGCGAGCTACCTGGACACGCTCGTGGCATGGATGCGGGCGCATCCCGAAGTCGGCTCGTCGGCAATGACCTGATGTCGGCCGCATGCATCGCGGCGCAACGAGCGGACTGGGCTGGTCACTCAGTCGAAGGGGGTGAAACGATCGAACGGATGGAGATGGATCAGAACCGATGAACACGCTCGGGCTGACTCCTCGCGGAGGGGGTACTCGCCACACCCCAAAAACCTTCCATGAGTTTTGGATGCTGCAGGGCCTGGATCGGTGCGCCGTGGGCCGCCCGAAGGACGTCTCCGTTCGGCTCCGTCTCCATCCGTTGAATCGTTTATCCCATTCGACTGAGTGACCAGCAGGTCCGCTCGCTGCGCGACGCCCGGCAGTCAGCTGGGACTGGACTGCAGCGCGCGACCGATGACGATCGTGATGTTGTCCGTTCCGCCGCGATCCAGCGCCAGCTGCAGCAGCGCGCCGCCCACCTGCTCCGCCGACGTCATTCGGGCCAGGTGCTGCGCGATCTCCGCATCGCTCACGTGCTTCGTGAGCCCGTCCGTGCACACCAGGATCACGCACCCGCGCTGGCGCACGTCCACCCGGGTCACCTCCGGCAGCGCCTCGCTCGCCCCGATGGCGCTCGAGAGCACATGCGCCAGCGGCGACGCCTCCGCGGCCGCCCGCGTGAACACGCCGCGCTCCACCATCTCCTCGGCGAACGTCTGGTCGCGCGTGATCTGGCGCAGCACCCCGTCGTGGTAGAGGTAGCAGCGGCTGTCGCCCACCTGTACCACGTACAGCCACGGCCACACCACCACGCCGAGCGACAGTGTGGTCGCCATGCCCTGCTCGCCGGGCCGCGCCGCGGCTTCCATCCGCACCGTCTCGTGCGCCTCCAGCGCGGCCGCGCGCAGCGTGTCCTCGAACTCGTCGTGGCTCAGCGGGCTCGCCGCGTGGTAGCAGCGCAGGGAGCGCGCGACGTACCGCGTCACCGCCTCGGCGGCCACACGGCTCGCGCGGCTGCCGGCGGCGCTCCCGCCCACGCCGTCGGCGACGAGGAGGATCGTCGCGAGCCGCTCGCTCGACTCGGCCAGCGCCTCGATGTCCGTGAGGCTCGTCCCGAGCACGCGAACCTGCGGATGCACCGTGCAGAGCAGGAACTGGTCTTCGTTCTCCTCGCGAACGAGCCCCCGATGCGTGAGCCCGAACAGGTCGAGCTCGTCGTCGCGGGGACGGGCGCCACCGACCGGGGCGCGCGGCGTGGCGAAGGGCGAGGCGTCCTGCATGAAGGCTTCCATCCGGGGTGAGGCGCCTAGGATGCGGGACCGAAGGTTGCTCCCGCAAGGGCACCGCGCGGAGGGAACGCCGCGCGCCACCCGTGGATTTAGAGTGATGATACCACTTTCCGTGCTCGACCTCTCGCCGATCGTCGCCGGCGCCACCGCGGCGCAGGCGCTGCACAACACGCTCGACCTCGCCCGCCACGCCGAGCGGCTCGGCTACCACCGCTTCTGGCTGGCCGAGCATCACAACATGGTGGGCATCGCGAGCGCCGCGACGGCCGTGGTGATCGGATACGTCGCGGGCGGCACCTCGCGCATCCGGGTTGGTGCGGGAGGGATCATGCTCCCGAATCATTCGCCGCTCGTGATCGCGGAGCAGTTCGGCACCCTGGAGTCGCTCTATCCGGGCCGGATCGACCTCGGCCTTGGCCGCGCACCCGGCAGTGACCGCTACGCCATGCAGGCGCTCCGCCGCGACCCCATGGCGGGCGACGCCTTTCCGCAGGACGTCGTGGAGCTCCAGTCCTACTTCCGCGACGCCGACGGGTCGCAGCCCGTTCGCGCCGTGCCCGGCGCCGGACTGCATGTGCCCCTCTGGATCCTCGGCTCCAGCACCTTCGGCGCGCGCCTCGCGGCGATGCTTGGCCTTCCCTTCGCCTTTGCGTCCCACTTCGCGCCCGACCAGATGATGGATGCG
Organism: Gemmatimonadota bacterium; assembly: GCA_028287225.1. GTDB lineage: Bacteria > Gemmatimonadota > Gemmatimonadetes > Gemmatimonadales > Gemmatimonadaceae > AG11. The sequence goes on along the minus strand of JAQBPZ010000407.1, from coordinate 5,106 downwards.
CTGGCGCTGTACCGCTCCGGCTTCACCCCGTCCGATTCCCTCGCCGAGCCGTACGCGATGCTGGGCGTGAGCGTCGTCGCCGCCGATACCGACCGCGAGGCCGAGCGGCTCGCCACGTCGCTCCAGCAGCAGTTCCTCGCGCTCCAGCGCGGGCGCCCCGTGCAGCTCCAGCCACCGGTGGACAGCATGGAAGGGCAGTGGTCGCCGATGGAGCGTGCGCAGGTGCAGCATACCCTGCGCGAGGCGATCGTCGGCGGGCCGGACACCGTACGCGACCGCATGCGCGCCTTCGTCGCGCGCACCGGCGCCGACGAGCTGATGATCACCTCGCACATCCACGATCACGCGGCACGCGTGCGGTCGTACGAGATCGTGAAGGACGCGAGCGCGTGAGCCCTACGACGGGAAGTCGGCGCCCACCGTCGTCGGCTCCCACGCGTCGATCTGCTCCTTCAGCATCTCGAGCTTCCACCGCGCGCCCTTGAGCGCCCCCTTGCCGAGCAGCAGGTGCAGCGGGGGCTGCTCCGCCTCCACCGCCGCGATGATCGCCGCCGCGGCGCGCTTCGGGTCGCCGGGCTGGTGGCCGCTCGCCTTCCGGAGGGTCCGCCGGTTGGCGCCGGCCGTCTCGGCGTAGTCGGCGATCTCGTTCGGCGCTTCGTTCGCCGACCGGCCCGCCCAGTCCGTGCGGAATCCGCTGGGCTCCACGATCGTGACCTTCACCCCGAAGGGGGCCGTCTCCAGCGCCAGTGCCTCCGACAGCCCCACGACGGCAAACTTCGTCGCGTTGTAGTAGCCCACGGCGGGAAAGGCGCGAAGTCCCCCGATCGACGCGATGTTCACGATGTGGCCGCGACGGCGCGTGCGCATGCCCGGCAGCACCAGGTGGATCATGCGCGCCAGGCCGAAGACGTTCACCTCGAACATCTTCCGCACCTCGTCCTCCTCGCTCTCCTCGATGGCGCCGAAATAGCCGATGCCGGCGTTGTTCACGAGCACGTCGATGGTGCCGAAGGCTCGCTCGGCCTCGTGCACCGCGCCTTCGGCCTGCTCGCGGTCCGTCACGTCGAGCGCCACCGCGATCGCCTGGCCCTCGCGGCCGCGCACCAGGTCGCGAACGCTCTCCACGTTGCGCGCGGTTACCACCACGCGGTCGCCGCGCTCGAGCACCGCCTGCGCCAGGTCGCGGCCGAAGCCGGTGGAGCAACCCGTGATCAACCACACTTTTCCCTTGGCCACCGTTCTCCTCGCTGGTGCTTGAATCGTAAGTGAATTCCTAAGAAAGCTCGGACAATTACCACGAATTTCTCGTGCCGTGCCTCCCGCGACCTGAAGCGACTCGATGCGGCACGCCGCGCCTCTCCGATGTCCCGCGCGTCCTCACGCGTGAAACGCCCTTGCACGAGATCGCGGAAATTCGCTCCGAAGGTTCGCGCCAGTTCGCGTACGCGAAAGGCACCCGTCGCGCCTGGGGCCGCGCGGCACGTCAGGCGCGGCAGGCCCCGTCAGTCGATCGGCTTCAGGTTCGCCACGATCTGCGCCCGGTGGGGCTCCAGGAACGGCGCCAGCACCACCTTTTCCCCGAGCGTCGCCTCGTCCTCGTCCGTCGTGAAGCCCGGGCCGTCCGTCGCGATCTCGAAGAGGATGCCGTTCGGCTCGCGGAAGTACAGGCTCCGGAACCAGTAGCGGTCCACCTCGCCGCTGTTGGGCACGCCCTTGCTGTTCAGCCGCTCGGCCCATGCCTCGTACTGGTGGTCGGGGGTGCGGAACGCCACGTGATGCACCGCGCCGGCGCCCTGCTCGGCAACGGGAAGGCCGGGCTGCACCGCCACGTGAAGCTCCGCCCCCGGTCCGCCCTCGCCCATCTCGTACACGTGCACCGTGTCACGAGGGTTCTCGGCGTGCGGATAGTCGCGTACCGGCCGCAGGTTCATCACCGCCTGGAGGATCTCGTCGGTGGGACGCAGCGACGGCACGCTCAGCATGACCGGGCCCAGTCCGCGGATCTGGTGCTCGGTGGGCACCGGGCTCCGCTCCCATGGATGCGCCTCGCCCGCGCCGCCATCGTCGATGAGCGACAGGCGCTGCCCCTCGCCGTCCTCCAGGTCCAGCACCAGGCGGCCGTCCCGCTCGGTGACCTCGCCTGCGGTCACCCCCGCGTCCCGCAGCGCGCGCGACCACCACTGCAGCGTCTCCAGTCCCGACACCCGCAGGTGCGTGCGCACGATCGCGTGCGTTCCTCGCACCTCGCGCGGCACCGGCCAGTCGAAGAAGGTCAGGTCGGTGCCGGGCGTCCCCCTGGCATCCGCGTAGAACAGGTGGTACGCGCTCACGTCGTCCTGGTTGACGCTGCGCTTCACGAGCCGCATGCCGAGCGTGCGCGTGTAGAAGTGGTGGTTCTCACGGATCTTCGCCGAGATCGCCGTGACGTGATGTATGCCGCTGAGCTGCATGAGCGTGGTGCCTCGAGTTGGAAGGATGATTGTCGTCCTGATTCAGAGCGGCGCGAGACGCGCCTCGATTTCCGCGCGGCGAGGCTCCAGGAAGGGCGGCAACGAGAGCCGCTCGCCATCCAGGAGCCCATCCACCGCGAAGCCCGGACCATCGGTCGCGAGCTCGAACAGGATGTGGTTGGGCTCTCGCACGTACACGGACTTGAAGTAGTGCCGGTCCACGACGCCGCTGTTGCGGAACCCCTCCGCATCCAGGTGCTCCGCCCACTCGGCCGGACGTGTCCCGTCCGGCACCCGGAGGGCCACGTGATGCACGCCCCCCGCCCCGTAGCTGGCGCGTGGCAGGTCGTCCCGGACCTGCACGTGCACCTCGGCGTGCGCGCCGCCCTCGCCGATCGTGTAGACGTGAGTCGTGAACGCCTCGTCCCCCTCGGTCGGGTACGCGTGGCTCCGCCCCAGCCCGAGCCCCTCGGTGAGGAACCGGTCCGTGGGCGCGAGCACGGGCACGGTGATCGTCGTGTAGCCCAGCCCGCGGAGCTGATGCTCCGCCGGCACCGGACTGTCGTCCCACGGAAACGCGGCGCCCGCGCCGCCGTCATCCACCAGCGAGAGGCGCGTTCCTTCGACGTCGTCGAAGTCGAGCACCGCGCGCCCGTTCCGCTGCGTCACGGCGCCGTGCGCCACGCCGAGCGACGCGAGGCGTTCCGCCCACCACGCGAGCGTCTCCGCGCCGGCCACCCGGAACGCCGTGCGCGAGATGCTGCTGGTCCCGCGCCGCTCGCGCGCCGCACGCGGCATGTCGAACACCGTCATGTCCGAGCCCGGCGTGCCCGCGCCGTCGCCGAAGAACAGGTGGTACATCCGCGTGTCGTCCTGGTTCACCGTCCGGATCACCGGGCGCAGCCCCAGGACGCGCGTATAGAAGTCGTGGCTGTGCCCGATGTGCGCGCTCAGGGCGCTCACGTGGTGCACGCCGGTCAGTTGATAGGTCGGTCTCGTCATGGTCTCTCCTCGATCCCCTTACGCGGTCATCGCGTGCAGGCCCAGCTTCCGGAGCAGTGTCACGAGCGTCCGGCGCTCGGCGTCGCTCAGCACGCGGACCACGGCCTCCAGGTCCGCGGCGTGCCGCGCATAGAGCGGCTCGATGAGCGCCCGCCCCGCCTCCGTCAGCGCCACCTGCCGCACCCGCCGGTCGGTGGCATCCTCGTGCCGCTCCACCAGCCCCCGTTCCACGAGCCGGTCCACCGCGGTCGTGATGGACCCGCTGGTGAGCAGCAGCTTCCGCCCCAGCACGTTCACGGGCAGCGCACCCTTGTGGAGCAGCGCCTCGAGCACCTTGAAGTCGCTTGCCCCCAGCCCGGTCGCGCCGATGCTGTCCAGTGCCCGCGCCTCCAGGGCTCGGCTCGCCTTCCACACCACCAGCACCGTCTCGGGCCCCGTCGGAGTCGTCGTCATGTATTAATCTTAGCACTTTATTACTTGATGTCAAGAGATTCGGAGAGTCGTCAGCGGGGCAGCGGGCGCATCCGTTCCATGCACCGGCGCATCCGCTTGCTCCCCGTTTAGCTTCTTCGCGTGCCACGCGCCGACTTCATCGCCTTCCGCCGCAGCCTCGGACGCACTCCGCCGCTCGACCGCATGACGGTCCGCGCGCGCGGTCTCGACTTCGCCGTCTGGACCTCGCCCCCCGTGCCGGGCACGCCCCCCCTGCTGCTGGTGAACGGGGGGCTCATCCACGACCATGCGCTCCTGTGGCCCGCGCTGTCCCCGCTCGCGGCCGGACGGCAGGTCATCCTCTACGACCAGCGCGGCCGCGGCGCCTCGTCGCCGCCGCCGGATCCTGCCGCCGCCCGCATCGAGGACGACGCCGGCGACGTCGGCGCCCTGCGTCGCGCCCTCGGCATCCGGCAGTGGGACGTGCTCGGCCACTCGTGGGGTGGGGGCATCGCGATGCTCGGCGTCGCCGGCGACCAGGCCGGCACGCGGCGCCTCGTCACCGTGGACGCGGTGGGGCCCACCAGCGCGTGGATGGCCCCGCTGCACGACACGGCGCTGGAGCGCCTGAGCGGCGACGACCGGGCGACACTGCAGCGGCTCGGCGGCGCCGGACTGCACGATCCCGACCCGGGGGTGCACGGAGCGCACAACCGCGCCATGTATCGCGCCTGGTTCGCCGATGCCGACCTGGCCGAGTACCTGGCGGCGCCGCTCGCCTCCAGCGTGACCGGCGCCGCGGTGGCCGCGCGATTGCGCCGCGAGGGGTACGACTGGCGCCCCACGCTGCGTGCCCTTTCCACGCCGACGCTCGTCCTGCATGGAGAGCGTGATGCCCTGTCTCCCTCTGTCGCGCTCGAGCTCACCGACCTGCTCCCGCGGGCGTACGCGGTGCTTCTCCCGGATGCCGGCCACATGCCGTTCTGGGAGGCCCCGCAGCGCTTCTTCGAGCTGGTCGGCGAGTGGCTGGCCTCCGCCTCGCCCGGACCTCCGCGAAGCCGACTCCCCTGATGCCATTCTCCTCGCGCTTCCTGCCTCGACGCCTCGCGTCGGCATGTGCCCTCCTCGTCGCCCTGGTTCCCGCCAGTGCGTCGGTGCGTGCACCGCGCGGGCATCGCGTGGAGGCCAGCGCGGGTGCCGTCGGGCGGCCGCTGCGGCGCGC
>JAQBPZ010000378.1 GCA_028287225.1 Gemmatimonadota bacterium | reverse complement strand
ATGATGTCCGCGAGCGACCGCCCGCGCCGCGTTCCGTCCAGCAGCGCGCGGCGCGCGGACTCCAGAGCAGCATCGTCGCAGGCGCCGCTGGTCTCTATGGCGCGCGGCACCGTGAAGCCCGCGTCGGCGGCGATACTCCATTGCCGGTAGAACGCGGCGCGATGTCGCGCGTCGTCGAGCCGCCGCCATGCGGACAGAACCGGGAGCATCACACCTCGGGGAGTGGCCGTGAAACCGGGCGCGCGAAAGATATCCGCGCAGCGGGGAGTGCGCGGAGGAGTTGCGCCGTCGCGGCACAGCCGCTTATCATCGATGCATAGTGGCACGGGGTGCCTGCGCGAGTTGCTCATGCGCGGGCTGAGATCACACCCGTCGAACCTGATCTGGGTAATTCCAGCGAAGGGAGCGTCACTGGTGCAGGCACGTCGCGAGCGGTCCCGAACAGGGGCCAGCTCCCGACCTCCCTCCGCCGGCCCGCCTCCTCGCGTCCAATGCGAACTCCGGAGTCGTCGTGCTGGCCTTCACCATCGCCGTGCTCCTGCAGGCATCCGTGCCGCAGGTCCTTCCGTCCGCCGCCGCGCGCGACACCCTGCGCACGCGCCGCGACAGCGTCGCCGCCGACTCCGCGCGCGCGCGGGCCGCACAGCGCCTCGAATCCGTGCAGGTGACCGCGGTGCGCGGGACCGCGCTGCCGATCTCGGAGCGGACCATCCAGCGTGCCGAGCTGCAGCGCGGGTACACCGGACAGGATACGCCGATCCTGCTTCAGGCGTCACCCGGGATCACCGCGTACTCCGAGAACGGCTCGGCATCGAACTATTCGTACATGCGCCTGCGCGGCATCGACCAGACGCGCATCAACCTTACGCTCGACGGGATCCCGCTGAACGAGCCGGAAGACCAGGGCCTGTACTTCTCCAACTTCCCCGACTTCGCGAACAGCATCGCGTCGGTGCAGGTGCAGCGGGGGGTGGGCTCGAGCACCCACGGCGTAGCGTCGTACGCGGGCTCGGTGAACTTCGAGTCGGTGCCGGTGGCGGGAGTCGCGCGCGGCGGTGAGGTACAGCTCACGCGTGGCGACTTCAACACCTCACGTGCGAGCGCGGTCGCGCAGTCGGGGCTCACCGGGTCCGGATTCGCCGGATACGCGCGCCTGTCGGGCCAGCGCACGGACGGCTACCGCTACAACTCCGGGAACCGCTCGCAGAGCGCGTTCGCGAGCGGCGGCTGGTTCGGCGCGCGCGACGCGGTCAAGGTGACGCTGCTCGCCGGCATCTCGTCCAACGACCAGGCGTACCATGCGTCGCCGCTGTCGGTGCTGCAGCGCGAGCCGCGCGACAACCCGTTCGGCAACCGGCCGGTGGACGAGGTCACCGACCGGTTTCACCAGGACCTCGTGAGCCTGGCATGGACGCGTGCGCTCGCGCCGACGCTGACCGTGGCGACCACGGCGTACGGGTTCGACGCGGGCGGGTGGTTCGACTATCCCGGCGACAGCGGGCTGGCGGATGCCTACCACTACAACCTGCACTCGCGCTGGGGCGGCGTGATCAGCGCGCTGCAGTACACGGGCGCATCGTCGTCGGGGTCGGTGGGGGTGCACGTCCTGGGCTATTCGCGCCAGCATTCGCTGACGCAGCGCCCGGATCTCGAGACGCGCTTCTACGACAACACCGGTCACAAGGGCGAGCAGAGCGTGTTCGCGAAGGGGTCGGTGACGCGGGGCCGGGCCACGCTGTTCGGGGACGCGCAACTCCGCCTCGTGCAGTTCCGCTACGATCCGTCGGCGAACGCCGGCATCACGTCGACGACGGTGGACTGGCGCTTCTTCAATCCCAAGGCCGGCGTGCGGCTCCAGGTGACGGACGGGCTGTCGGCCTACGCGAGCGCGGGGCTGAACGGCCGCGAGCCGACGCGCGCCGACATGTTCGCCGGCGCGGACGACGTGGACAGCGTGTCGTCGCCGTCGCTGCTGCCGCTGACGCGCGTACGTCCGGAATCGGTGCGCGACCTGGAGACGGGGGTCACCTATCGGCGGAGCGCGCTGCAGGTGCAGGCCAACCTGTTCCTGATGCAGTTCCGCGACGAGATCGCCCCGATCGGGGAGATCAACGCGATCGGCTACGTGCTGCGCAGGAACGTGCCGCGCAGCATGCGTCGCGGCGCGGAGGCCGACCTTCGCTGGCAGGTGCTGCCGCGGGTGGAGGTGCTGGGCACCGCATCGCTGACGGATGCGCGGGTCGACGAGTACCGCGACGACGCGACGGGTGCGGTGTTCCGGAACGTCACGGCCCTGCTCACGCCGAAGTTCGTGAGCGGCCAGGGGCTGCGCACGGAGCTGGCGTCCTGGCTGGCGCTGGACCTGGACGGCCGGTACACGAGCCGCATGATGCTGACCAACACGAACGACCCGCGCTTCGTGGTGCCGGCGAGCTGGTACGCCGACGCGGGGCTGACGCTGCGCGCCGGCCGGCACTCGGTGCTGTTCCAGGTCCGCAACGCGTTCGACCGACGCGTCTATACCGGGGGCTATCCCGGCGCGGCGGTGGGATCCAGCGATCCGGCCGCGCAGGAGCCGTACTACTACACGCTCGCGCCGCGCAACGTGTCGGTGAATGCGCGATTGACGTTCTGACGGTCAACCGCCTCAACGCAGAGGGCGCGGAGGCTGTTGCGGGCTCTGCGGGCTCAACGACCGAGCGCGTCGACGGCTCGGGTCGCGATGCGCCAGCGTTCCTCCCAGGAGCCGTGCACGACGACCGGCGTGATGCCTTCCGCCACCAGCGTGTCGCGGAACTGCGCGAACATCGCCTCGCGATTGTCGGGGCTGTCGCGGATGCCGTCCGGGATCCATGGGACGTCGACGTCGCACAGCAGGTAGAGCTGGCTTCCGCGCGCGCGGGCGGCCTGCAGCACCTCGGCGGGGACGTCGCCGTAGTAGTGCCGCGCGTACACCACGGTGCTCCACAGGTCGGTGTCGAGCACCACCATCGTGGCGCCGCGGGCACGCGCCGCGGCCACGGCGGCATCGTCGAGCGCCACCTGCACGCGCGCGATCGGCGCGACGTCGCTCGCATCGAGGGCGCTGCCCTTCCCCTCGGCATACCGGCGCGAGGCTTCCTGCGAGACGGCGGTGCCGGCGCGCGCGGCGAGCGCTTCGGCGAGCGTCGTCTTGCCGGTGGACTCGGGACCCGTGACGCAGACGCGCAGCATCGTGGACGGGGCGCTCAGGCCGCGACGGCGTGCGGCGTCGCGAGCGAGCGGCGCCAGTCGCGGTAGCCGGCCACGGCGAGCGCGAGGAACACCGCATAGAGGACGGCGGTCAGGTACAGGCCCTTGAACACGAACATGCCGACGTACAGCACGTCGACGCCGATCCACACCAGCCAGTTCTCGAGCTTCTTGCGCGTCATCATCCATTGCGCGACGAGGCTCGTGCTGGAGAGGAACGAGTCCATGAACGGGAGCGCGGCATCCGTGGCGCCGCGCAGCACGAACCCCAGCGTCAGGGCGCCCGCTGCGGCGATCGCGGCGAGCACCACGCCGAGCCGCGGACCGGTGCGCGAGACCCGGAGCTCGGTGCGGTTCTCCCCGCCATGGAGCCACTCGTACCAGCCGTACACGGAGAGCACCGCGTAGATGACCTGCAGGCCCATGTCCGCGTAGAGCCGCGCCTCGCGAAAGACGAAGACGTACAGGACCACGTTGACGATGGCCGTGGGCCAGCTGAGAATATTCTGGCGCGTGCTCAACCAGACGCTGAGGGCCCCGATCACGGCGGCGACGAGCTCGAGACGGCTCACGAGGTCAGGATTGAGGAACGAGGCGGCGGTACGGCATGGAGCCCGCGCCGACCTGGGTCGACGCGGGCTCCATGAAGAACAGTCAGAGTACCGAAGAGGATTTTCTGAAGCCCTGATCTTGAGGATCGGTGGGTGCCCGGTCCGCGGATTCCGACTTCCCGTCTCACAGAGACGGGCATGACGTCCACCGCCGCGACTGGCTCCCGGCTTCAAAGGTGTCGGCTCAAAAAATGGATCTCTCCGGCCCCCGACTTCTTCCCTAAGTTTAGACTGGTCAAGCGCTTATGTCAAGCCTTGCCGGCGCCGAACGCAGCGGCCGCGCCGCGCCGTCAGGACATCGACTCCTGCTCGGTATGGGCCCACTGGAGCTGGGCGCAGAGACCATCGAGCCCGGGATAGATGGTGGAGGCGTTCACGCCGCAGCGGTCGAGGACGCGCCGGATTTCGGGATAGCTCGCGCGGTCGATGCGCAGCTTCTTGAGCGAGCGCCGATGCGCATCGATGTCCTCGAGCGGGACGAACTGGTCGTCCTGGAACGGATGGATGGTGAAGAGGCCGAGCTGGGAGACGATGCGGCCGACGATGTGCCGCGGCCGCACGATCCGCACGTCGCCGAGCCGGAAGGGATCGCCGTTGTCCCCGAACTGCTCGTAGGCACTGGAGTCGAGAATCCAGAGCACGCCGTCGCCCTGGTCGGGGCGGCGCTCGACGACGAACCAGAGCGCGGTGAGCGGGTTGAAGGTCCAGTCGAGCAGGCGGGTGGCCATGCCGTAGTGCCGCGCGACCGCGAGCCAGTCCAGGGTGGACTGCGGGACGATGTCCAGATACGGGGGCGCCGTGCGCATGAACTCCTTCATCATGACCTGCTCGAGCGCCGCGCGGCTCATCCCCCGCGGGCGGAGCCGGCTGAGCTGCGGCACGAGAGGCATGTCCACGCGCTGGCCGCGGAAGACGAGCCCCTCGCCCCCGCAGTGCGTCTCGAGGTACGAGACGAACTGCCCGACGCTCGTGATGCAGACGTCGGGCGCCTCGCTGAGCGGGCGACGCGGCGCGCCGTCAGCCGACGCGGTCGTCGAACGGCTCCTGCTCGCCATGCTTCGTGCGGTCGTTCCCCCCGTCCCTCGGCTCGGCCGCCGTGCCGCGCGCGGTATTGCCGACGTTTTCCCGCGCGTCGCCACGCGCCTCGGAGCGGGAGTCGGGATGCACCTCGTTCCGCTCGCCGGCCGGCATCGGGTCACGCACGTCGTCGTTGTCGCGGTGGCGGGTGCGGCTCGTGGAGCCGGGGGCGAAGTCGTTGCGCTCGTTGTCGGCCATCGTCGCGCTCTCCGTTGAGGTCGCGGCCTTACCGGGCAGTCGGCGTGCCACCGCTCGCGTTCCCCCTCCGGTTCAGGGTATCCGGCCGACGCGGCCTGCCGGCCACTCCTCCACGCGCACGCGCTGGGTCATCCGCCGTCCGCCCACGGACATCGTCACGAGATACTCGCCGGGCTCGACGCGGCGCAGGTCGCGCGGGTCGGTGGGCCCGCCCAGCTCGCGCGGGCGCGGACGGTCGCGGCCGAGGTCCCAGGTGACGGTCTGGAGGCCGGCGTAGCCCGGCCCGGTGAGCTTGCGCACCGTGTCGCCCGCCGCGGTGGTGACGTAGAGGTCGACGGTGCCCGGCTGCGCATCGCGGAGCCAGTACGCGATCACGGCGCCGCGCGGCGGGTTCGGCGACACCCACGGACGCGAGCCGAACGCCGGATAGGTGTCGGCGTAGCGATACTGCAGCGCCGGCGGCACCGCGAAGAGGTGGGCGCGCTCGGCGAGCAGGGTGTCGCTCATCTCCTCCAGCGCGCGCACGTCGGCGACCCAGGCGCCGCGCCCGTGCGTTCCCACGACCAGCTCGCGCTGCCGGTAGGACAGCGCGAACTTCTCGACGGGCACCCAGGGAAGGTTGCGCCCCATGCGCTGCCAGAGCCGCCCACCGTCCACCGTGACGTACGCGCCGACGGCGGTGCCGACCCACGCGACGCGCGGGTTGAAGGGGTCGGCGTAGACCGTGAGCGAGCCGCCGTCGGCCGGGAGGCCGCGCACCAGCGCCGTCCAGGTGCGGCCGAAGTCGGTGGTGCGGTAGACGTGCGGCTGGTAATCGTCGCGATGATGGCAGTCGTAGGTGAGCCAGGCGGCGCCGGCATCCTGATGACCGGGCGCGATGGCGCTGACGAAGCAGCTCGTGGGCGCGCCCTTCGGCAGGTTCGCGGTGAGGTTCGCCCAGGTGCGGCCGGCGTCGCGCGTGAGCCAGACGAGGCCGTCATCGCTGCCCGTCCACAGCACGTTGCGGTCGCGCGGGCTCTCCGCCACGGAGAAGAGGGCGTGGTAGCTCGTGTTGCCCCCTTCGGCGGCGGGATGCGAGCGGTCGGCGCGCGTCATGTCGGGGCCGAGCATCTCGAAGTCCATCCCGCGATCGCCGCGATCATGGAGCCGGAAGAGCCGGTTGGCGCCGGCGTACAGCACCGTGGAATCGTGCTGGGAGAGGATGAGTGGAGCCGTCCATCCCCAGCGGTACTCGTAGCCCGCGTCGCCGCCGGCGTCGAGGGGAGCCGGCTTGATGTTGTCGCGCTTCCAGGTGCGGGTGTCGAGACGCGACATGGACCCGAACTGCCATTCGCTGTACACGACGTGCGGATCGTGCCATGGCACCTGCACCCACATGCCGTCGCCGCCGTTCACCGAGTACCAGTCCGCGTCGGTGACGCCGGTGGAATCGCGCGTGCGGCTCGGACCGCACCACACCCCGTTGTCCTGGAGCCCGCCGCAGACGCGGTACGGGGTGACGCTGCTGTCCACGATCACCGTATAGAACTGTCCGATGGGCAGCTGGGCATGCTCCCACGCGCGGCCGCCGTCGAAGGTGGTGTAGGCGCCGCCATCGTTGCCGAGCACCATGTGCGCGCTGTCGGCCGGATCGATCCAGAGCGCGTGGTTGTCCACGTGCACGTTGTAGAGCGAGTCCGGCGCGAAGGTGCGGCCGCCGTCCTTCGAGACCAGCACCGGCGAGGCGAGCACGTACACGTGCTGGTCGTTCGTGGGATCCACGACGATCTCGTCGTAGTAGTAGTGCGGATTGGCGGCGAGGTCGTTGACCTGCGTCCAGTGCTCGCCGGCGTCGGTGGACCGGAAGACGCCGCCGAAGGGAGCCGCCGCCACCTCGGTGACTGCCCGGTCCACCGCCACCATCGCGTACAGCGTTGCCGGGTGGCGCGCCGAGATCGCGATGGATGCGCGCCCGATCTCGCGCGTGGGCAAGCCGGTGGCGCGCGCGGGATCGGTGAGGCGCGTCCACGACGCGCCGCCGTTCACGCTCTTGTAGATGCCGCTGCCGGTGCCCGTGCCCTGCATGTGCGAGCCGCCGAGGCGGACGCGGTGCCACATGGCGGCGTAGACCACCTCCGGATTCGACGGATCGAGCTCGAGGTCCGTGGCGCCGGTGGTGTCGTTCACGAAGAGGATGCGCGACCAGTGCGCGCCGCCGTCGGTGGTCTTGTACACGCCGCGCTCCGCGTTGGCCCCCCACAGGTGCCCGAGGGCCGCGACGTAGACGATGTTCGGATTGGTGGGGTGGATCACGACGCGGGCAATCGCGCGCGAGTCGGCGAGCCCCATCAGGTGCCAGGTGCGGCCGCCGTCGGTGGACTTGTGCACGCCGTTGCCCCAGGACTGCGAGCGCAGCGAGTTGCGCTCGCCGGTGCCCACCCAGACGATGCTCGTGTCGCTCGGCGCCACGGCGAGGTCGCCGACCGTCTGATTGCGCAGCGAGTCGCCGACCTGGCGCCAGGTGGTGCCGGCGTTCGTCGTCTTCCACACGCCGCCGCCGGCGGCGCCCACGTACATGGTGCGGTGGTAGGGCGTGGGGACGGCGAGCGCCGTCACGCGCCCGCTGAAGGCCGCGGGGCCCAGGCTGCGGTAGCTGATGCGGCCGACGAGCCGCGTGAGCGGATCCGCGGCGGCGACGGCGCTGTCGGTGACGGCCTGCCCCGCCGGCGGCCGGCTCGGGTTGGGCTGGCGCAGGGCCGTGTCGCCTCCAACGGGACGGACGGTGCCCTGCGCGGACGCACTGGTCGCCGAGACGATGAGAAGCGCCGCGGCATGGAGCGCGCGGCGTGGATGTGCGAGGGAGATCACGATGCAGGCTCGGAAAATGGGATGGCGGACGGGCCGCCTCAATGATCGGCGCCTGCACCGACGGGCGGCAAGTGCAGGGCAAAGGTCAGCGCAGGATGCCGATGGCGCCCGGCCGCGCCGACAGCTCGAACCGCCGACCGCGGCCCAGGATCTCGCCGTCCGCGACGAACCGGTCATCGTGCCCCGTCTCGATGATGGCGTGGTCGGTCCGGATCACCACGAGCGTGCCGGGCGCGAGCGGCAGGCCCGCGGAGAGGCGCGCGAGAGCCACGAGGAGGCGGGGCCGGCTGGTGCGCGGCACCAGCGCCAGCTCGAACAGTCCATCGTCCGCGCGCGCGCCGGTGGGGATGACGAGGCCGCCTCCGCAGGTGGCGTGGTTGGTGATGAAGATGCCATGCACGTCGAGCGCGCGGCGCTGCGTCCTCCCCGTATCGGCGTCGCGCCAGGCGAGCCAGACCGTGTCGTCGATCTGCCGGCCGAACAGGCCCCGCGTGGCCGCCACGCGATAGATGGCGGCGCCAAGCGCGCGGGCGAGCCACGCGGCCCTGCCGGTGCGCATCCGCGCGGCGTCGACCGTGCTTCGCGAGACGAGGCCAAGGCCGCCGACGGTGGTGAAGCAGCGGCCGTTCATTCCAACGAGGTCGGTGCGGTGCACGGTGCCGCGGGCGATGACGGCCGCGGCCTCCGCGGGTGTGGCCGGCAGGCCCAGCTCGCGCGCGAGATCGTTCGCCGTGCCGAGCGGGATGATGCCGAGCGTGCCGCCGGAGGGAACGAGCGCGTCGGCGGCGAGGCTCACCGTGCCGTCGCCCCCCGCGACGATCACGACGCGCGCTGCGGCGCTCGCGTCGCGCGCCGCCAGTGCCATCTCCGCCGCGTCGTACGGGAAGCGGACGTCGAGCTGGAACCGCGAGGCAAGCGCGGCGCGAACGGCATGCAGCCATTCATGCCCGACTGCGCCCCGGGCGGTGCGGTTGACGAGCAGGAGGGCGTGATCCAGTGGACCCGGCGTGCGGGAGGGGGGAGGCCGGCGCCTGGCATGAACGCGCCGAGGAGAGGCGGGCGAAGCTATGCGGGCCGCCGTGGGCCGACAAGCTGGGCGCCATCTCCCTGCCGCCGCGCCGCGAGGGTGAGGGGAAAATCCCCCGCCGCGAGTGGGGCATCGCGGCGGGAGGATGATGCCATTCCCCGACGGTGGCGACCTCAGGGCGACACGACATTCCGGTAGGCAGTCCTTCTCCCGGAGTCTCGTCATGAACACCGCACACGCCGTACTCGCTTCGACCCTGCTCACGATCGTCGTGGCCGGTGCGGCCCTGGCGCAAGGCGCGCCCGCGCTGGCGCGACACTCTCCGCACGTGTCGCCTGCTCCCCTTCCCTTCGCCGTGGGCGAGCGGCTCGTGTACGACGGCACCGCAGGTCCCGGGCTCCGGGGCCGAGGGGAGATGTGGATCGACGGTCCCGAGGAGGTGCGGGGCACGTCGGTCATCGTGCTGCACTTCACCTTTGCCGCGAAGGTCGGGTTCCTGAAGGTGGCGGACAAGACGACCTCGTGGCTCGACCCGATCCGGATGTCCGCGCTGCGCTTCGTGAAGGAGGAGCATCATCTCCTCGCGCGCCGCTCCGAGGACGTGTCCATGGAACCGCTCGAGCACCGCTGGACGGCCACGGATGGACGTGAGGGCACCACGCAGTCGGACGCGCCCCTGGACGAGCTCTCCTTCATCTATGCGATCCGGACGTTCTCGCTGGGGGGCGACAGCACGCTCGTGCTGGATCGCCACTTCGATGCGGCGCGCAGTCCCACGACGCTGCGCTCCCTGGGCCGCGGAACGGTGACGACGCCGGCGGGGACGTTTGCCACGCGCGAGGTGGAGATGCGGGTGCGCGACAGCCGCAACTACAAGGGCGAGGGCAGCATCCGGTTCTCGCTGAGCGACGACGCCTGCCGCCGGCCGGTGCGCATCCAGAGCACGATCCCGGGCGCGGGCACCGTGGTGCTCACGCTGCGCAGCGCCCTTCCCGTGATCGCGGCCTGCGCCGGGACCAGCGCACCCGGCGGCGAGCCGCTGGCCGCCGCGCGCTGATGCGTGTCGGGAGAAACCCCGGGCGGATGTGGGAGGAATGCACGGAAGGTTCCCCGGTTCGCCTGACTTCGGTGCCCCCCTCGCGACACGAGCTTTCCCTCATCGGACACGATGCTCGTGTCCACCCCAACTCGAGGTCGATCATGCGAATCCATACACGACTCAGCATCCGCCGCATCCTGCCGGTCCTGGCACTCGCAATGGCCCTGCCGTCGCTCGGCTGGATGTCGACGAGCGATCCCATGTCGCTACGCGCCGACAGCCGCATCTGGGTGGAGGGCACGTCCTCGATGAAGAGCTGGAGCTGCGCCGCCGGCGACGTGAACGCGACGATCGACGGCTCCCCGACCGCCGTGGCCCAGGTGGCAGCGGGCGAGAAGGGCGTGCGCACCGTCCGCGTCAACATCCCCGCCGACAAGATCGACTGCCACAACGGGACGATGAACGAGCACATGAAGAAGGCGCTCAAGGTCTCCGAGTTCCAGTCGATCGACTTCAAGATGACCAGCTACGACGTGAGCCGCGGCGCGGATGCGAGCGCCGGCACGCTGAAGGGCACGCTGACGCTCGGCGGCGTCCAGAAAAGCATCAGCATCGCCGCGCAGGGCCGCGCCGAGGGGGGCGCACTGCACGTCACCGGCTCGTACGACCTGAGCATGAAGGACTACGACCTCACGCCTCCCTCGCTGATGTTCGGACGGATCAAGGTCCGCGACACGGTGACGGTGAAGTTCGACCTGCTGCTGAAGAGCTGAACCGCACGTCTCCGCGCCTACGGGCGCCCACTCGAGGACACATACATGAAGACCACCTCACGCCTGCTGCTGCTCGCCGCGTTCGCGGCGGCGGCGGCGCCGGCGATGGCACAGAATTCCACGACGACCACCACCGTCGTGCGCGACACGACGGTCACCGTCTCCGTCAGCGACAGCTCGGCGCGGGACGCGGCCGAGCCGGCGCCGAAGCCGAAGCCCACGGCGCCGCGGTACATCGCGCCGGCCCAGGAGATCCAGTACCTGCGGCACGCCGACCAGCGCGGCATCAACGTGTTCGAGTCGCCCAAGGAGGAAGGGGCCGCCTTCACCGGCATGAAGCTCAACTGGGGGGGCGCCTTCGCCCAGCAGTTCCAGAACCTGACGCACGAGAACACCGCCGCCCCCAGGATGACGGGCACCGGCACGGCAGCCGTGAACGCGAACCAGCTCATCGCCATCGGGTCGGGCTTCAACAACGCGAACGCCAACCTCTACCTGAACGTGCAGCTCGCGAAGGGCATCCGGGTGGCGGTGGAGACCTACGCCTCGTCTCGCCATCACCAGGAGACGTGGATCAAGGACGGCTACTTCCTGATCGACGCCTCGCCGATCGAGAACAAGCTCCTCGACAACCTGATGCAGTACGTCACGGTGAAGGCCGGCCACTTCGAGGTGAACTACGGCGACCAGCACTTCCGCCGCAGCGACAACGGGCAGACGCTCTACAACCCGTTCATCGGCAACTTCGTCCTCGATGCGTTCACGACCGAGATCGGCTCCGAAGTGTACCTCCGCAGCGACGGCATCCTCCTCATGGCCGGCGTCACGGCCGGTGAGGTGCACGGTCAGGTGACCGCGCCGGGCCAGCGCGGCCCCACGTATCTCCTGAAGGGCGGGATCGACGAGCAGCTGAGCGAGGACCTGCGGGTCCGTCTGACCGGCTCGATGTACAAGACCGACCGTTCGGCCAGCAACACGCTGTCGAGCGGCGACCGCGGGGGCTCGCGGTACTACGACGTGCTCGAGAACACGACGTCGACCGAGACCGCGAACGCCTGGAGCGGCGCGATCCAGACCGGGATGCGCAACATGGTCACGGCCTTCGTCTTCAATCCCTTCGTGAAGTTCAAGGGCGCGGAGTTCTTCGGCAACGTCGAGACGATGACCGGTGCGGGCCCGACCGAGGCCTACCGGCGGACGATCCGGCAGCTGGTGGGTGAAGGGTTGTACCGCTTCGCGGACGACAAGCTCTACCTGGGCGGCCGGTACAACACGGTGAAGGGCCAGCTCGCCGGCATGCCGCAGGACATCTCGGTGCAGCGCGCACAGCTGGGCGGCGGCTGGTTCATGACGCCGAACGTCCTCACCAAGCTCGAGTTCGTGAAGCAGACCTACGGCAACTTCCCGACGACGGACATCCGCAACGGCGGCAAGTTCCAGGGCTTCATGGTCGAGGGCGTGGTCGCCTTCTAGGTCGCAGCACACACACACCGAGGGTCAGGTCATGTCACACGTCGTCACGTCGCTTCAACCCCGCCCGGCCATCCGGGCGGGCACCCAGGACGGACCCGTTCTCCTCGCCACCAGGCCCGTGAACGGGCGCGACGCGCCGCTGGCCGTCGCACGGTGGCTGGCGACGCGGGAGGACCGCCCGCTGGAGGTCGTCACCGTCCTTCAACAGGGGGACACGCTCGGCATCGCCGCCGGCATGACCCCGCTGCCCTCCGCCTACTACGAGGCGGAGCGCGAGCAGGTCGCGGACCGCCTGCGCACCGCGCTGTCCACCGCCGATCCGCAGTCGACGACGCTTCGCGTCGACGTCCTGGAAGGACCGACGGCCCAGGCGGTGGTGGACGCGGCGCGCGCGCGACGCGCTCGCGTGATCGTCATCGGCACCGGAGGCCACGACGCCATCGGCCGGCACATCTTCGGCGAGCACGCGCTGCAGCTGCTGGCCATCGCCGATCGGCCGGTGCTGATCGTGTCGGCGGACGCGATCGCGGGCGCCGTGCACACCGGGGTCGTCGCGATGGACTTCACGTCGTCGAGCATCCGGGCGGCCCACGCGATGCTCCCGATGCTCTCCGCTGGCAGCTGCCTGCACCTGGTGCACGTGCGCACCGCCACCAGCCTGCGCGAGGAGATGGCGGGTTGGCCGGCCGACATGTACGAGCCTCGCTGCAAGGCGATGTTCCGCTCGCTGCTCCGGGAGCTGCCCTCGCTGCCGGGCGTGAGCGTCGTCACGCGCATCATCGGCGGTGACCCGGCGGACGTGATCGTGAAGTATGCGTCGAGCTGCTCGGCGGGGATGATCGCCTGCGGACGGCTGGACCACACCTTCCTCGAGCGCCTCTTCGTGCGGAGTGTCTCCTCGGACGTGGTTCGCCGAGCCGGGTGCCCCGTGCTGGTGGTGCCGGATCTCCATGATACCCGCGATGCGGCCTGACGCGTCAGGCCGGCGGTGCGACGGGGAGGTAGAATCGCACCGTCGTGCCGGCGCCCGGAAGGCTGTCGATCCAGATATGCCCGCCGTGCGCCTCCACGATGCCCCGGGCGATCGGCAGCCCGAGCCCGGCGCCGTGGCGTGCCGTCCGGCCGGTTCCCCGCTCGCCCTGGTAGAACCGCTCGAACACGTGCGGAAGGTCCTCGGCGGAAATGCCGACGCCCGTGTCACGCAGCACGAAGAGCACCGCGTCGCCATCGGCGTGCACCACGAGGGTGACCGCGCCGCCCGGCGGCGTGAACTTGATCGCGTTGCCGATCAGGTTGGAGAAGAGCTGCGACACCCGATCGGCGTCCGCGAGCACCTGGGGCAGTCCGGCCGGCACCGTCGCCTCGAGCGAGATGCGGGCGGCGTCGGCGAGCGAGCGCATGGCGTCGACGCTGCGCTCCACGACGACGCCCGCGTCCATCGGCTGCGGATCCACGCGCAGGCGTCCCGATGCCAGCCGAGTGGTGTCCAGCAGGTCCTGGATGAGGCTGTCCATCTGCTGCGCCGCCTGCTGGATCATCGCGACACGCTCCGTGATCTGTTCGGGCAGGCGCTCGCGCGTGGCGTCGTCGAGAATGCTCTTCGCCAGCATCTTCACCGCGTTCGCGGGGTTGCGCAGGTCGTGGGAGACGATGCCGAGCATGTCCTCGCGCGCGGTGACCGCCTCGCGGACCGTGTCCTCCGCCCGCTGCCGCGCGGTGATGTCGCGCAGCACGGCGGCGAACACGTTCCGCCCCTCGACCTCGATCCGCTGGATGGCCGCCTCGCAGGGAAACTCCTCCCCGTCGCGCCGCAGCCCGCTGAGCTGCTGGCGCTCGCCCATCAGGCGCGCCCGCCCGTGCGCGGCGCCGAAGCCGTGCACGTGCCCGCGGTGCGCGGCGCGATAGCGCTCGGGAAGCAGGATCTCGAGGTACCGCCCCCCGACCTCGTCCGCCGCCCATCCGAAGATCCGCTCGGCGCCCTCGTTGAAGAAGATGATGCGCTGCTCATCGTCCACGGCGATGACGGCGTCGGACGAGATGGCGAGCAGCCCGGAGAAGAGGGACGGAGGCAGCAGCTTGTGCATGGCGGCGTGCTCGGCCGCCTGAATCGCGTCTTTCATCGAGATGGGGAGGGAGAGGTCGTCCCGAACCTTCTCGTGCTGCCCGCGCCCTGTCAACGACGCATCCCCACCCCCGCCGTGGTATGTTGCAGCCCATGAGCACCGCTGAACGCACCGGGATCATCCGCATCGTGCTGGCCGACGACCACCTCGTGGTGCGCGCGGGGCTCAAGGCGCTGCTGGGCGGCTCGCCGGACATCCAGGTGGTGGGGGAAGCGAGCAACGGCCGCGATGCGCTCGTGCTGATCGAGCAGCTCAAGCCGGACGTCGCCGTGCTCGACCTGGACATGCCCCAGATGGACGGGGCGCAGGTGACGAAGGCGCTCGTGGCGGCACGGTCACCGGTACGCGTGCTGATCCTCACCATGCACGACGAGGACGAGTACCTCGTGGCCCTGCTCGAGAGCGGCGCGGCGGGCTACCTGGTGAAGAATGCGGCGGACCGCGAGCTGGCCGACGCGGTGCGGGCCGTGGCCGCGGGGGACACGTACGTGCAGCCCTCCGCGGCCCGCGCCCTTGCGCGGCAGCTGACGCAGCGCACCCAGCGCTCCGACGAGCGGCAGCAGTACGAGGCCCTCAGCGAGCGGGAACGCGACGTCCTGGCCCTGGTGGCGGGCGGCTACTCCGCGTCCGAGATCGGCGAGAAGCTGTTCATCAGCCCCAAGACGGTGGAGACGTACAAGCAGCGGGTGTCGGAAAAGCTCGGCCTCTCGCATCGCTCGGACTACGTGCAGCTCTGCCTCCGACTGGGGCTGCTGCAAGCCGACAGCTGAGCCGCCGGGCTCCCTCCAATGCCGAGTCGCGAGCCGGACGACCGCGAGCTGCACACGTCCGCGGGCACCTTTCCGCTGCTGGAGTACCGCGCGGCGCTCGGCGGGCGGGAGTGGTCCATCCTGCATACCGGCGCGGTCCTCACCGTGGCCGACGAGGTGCGATTCCTGTTCGACGAGGAGAACCGGCGCCCCTACGGCGTGGTGCTCTGGCCGGCGGCGATCGCCCTGGCGCACGACCTGGAGCTGCGCGGCGCGACGCTGGCGGGATCGCGCCTGCTGGAGCTCGGCGCGGGCACGGGGCTTCCGGGCCTCCTCGCCGCATCCATGGGAGCGCGGGTGATGCAGACCGACCGGCAGGAGGTGGCGCTCGCGATCTGCCGGCGCAACGCCGCGCGAAACGCCGTCGCCGACGTCGCGCTCCGCGCGGTGGAATGGGAGGGCTGCGACCTCGGCGAGCGGTTCGACTGGATCATCGGCTCCGACATCGCGTACGCGCCAGCCGCGCATGGGGCGCTCCGCCGGCTGTTCGCCCGACACCTGGCGCCCGGCGGACGAGTGCTGCTGGCCGATCCGTTCCGTGGCGCAAGCCTGCCCCTGCTCCAGGGGCTGGAGGAGGATGGCTGGGCAGTGACGCTGAGCAAGTGGACCGTGGCGGTGGACGGCGTTCCCCGCGCGGTGGGCGTGTACGAGGCGGCGCGCGACTGACGACGACGCCAACACCGGCGGCCCCGCATGGGCAACGGTGGTTTGAAGGATGCAAGGGGGGCGGGACGGAAGCCTGCCGCCATACACATGCCACCCCGTTCGAGATGATCCTGGTGCAAGCCGAGCCGCTGCTCAACTGGACCGAGCCCGTGACCGAGTACGTGGGGTTCGTCGCCCAGTTCCTCGCCGTTGGAGCCGTGGGGTTCCGCTACGCCGCCGTGCGTGACCGCCTGCGCGGGGGCGACGGCGGATTCTACGCGGACGCCTGCGCGAGGGCCGCGCGACTCGGCTTGCTGGGCGCCCTGACCTGGGCGGGACTGTTCGCCGCGGGGCTGCCTGCCGGTGCCGCTCGCGCGCATACCACCGTGGGCGCGCTCCTCACCAGCAACCACGCGACCGGCTCCACCGCGGCGCTGCTCGCGATCGGCGTGGCGGGACTCGTGGTTGCCTCGCTGCGGCGGACGGCCGGCTGGCCGCTGGCGGCCTTCGGTCTGGTGCTCGCACCGCTCACGGACATCCTCACGGGAAAGTGGGCGCGCCTCGTGAACCCGGTGCACCGGCTCGTTGCCGGTCTGTGGATCGGCACGCTGCTGGTGCTGGTGCTCGCCGGACTCACCCTCGTGCTGCGGGACGCCCGCGCGCGCGACCGGCGTGGCGCCATGGCGGCCGACATGGTGAACGGATTCTCGCCGCTCGCGCTCACCTGCGGCATGGTGGTGGTGCTGTCGGGACTGATCACCGCCTGGACGCACCTCAATCCGCTCTCGTCGCTCTGGACGACACCCTATGGATGGGCGCTGCTCGTGAAGCTGGCGCTCGCCGCGGTGGTGTTCGCGCTGGGCGCGTGGAACTGGCGTCGCGTCCGCCCCACGCTCGGCAGCGAGAGCGCGGCGGTCGCGATCCGCCGCTCGTCCACCGGCGAGCTGGCCGCCGCGGCGCTGGTGCTCGCGGCCACCGCGGTGCTCCTGAGCCTTCCCTCGCC
>JAQBPZ010000367.1 GCA_028287225.1 Gemmatimonadota bacterium | reverse complement strand
GGCGAGGGCGACGCAGGCGGTGAGGTGAAGCACCGTGGAGATTGCACGATTCATGAGATCGCTCCGCTGGACCTTCAGTGACGGTCGGCGCCTGGCGTCGTCGCCGCGTGAGGGCGTACGCGGCATGCGGCCCCGCTGTTTCGCGCGTGCGCGCGGGGCCCTGTGACACGGCTGCAACACCCAGGGTGTCCAGAGTGTATTTCTTGCAGGGGAGACAGCAGGTCACATCGCGGGGCAGTCTGGAGGACAGGGACATGGAACGGATCATTCGCGCGGCGTGGGCCGCGGTCGTCGTCGCCGGCGCGCTCGTGCTCGCCGGCTCAGCCTCGGTGGCCGAGGCGCAGCGCTCCAGGCCCCGGATCGCGACGGGCACCCTGGCTCCCCGGAGTGGCGGTCCCGAGCATCCGTATCCCGGTGGCCGGATCGACCAGCGCCAGCAGTTCGGACCCCGGTGGGACGGCCGCTACCGGCGGAACCCGAATGGCGGCGGGATGACGGTGATCTACCTGCCCGCCGATGGCGAGGACGGCTACTACCCGCAGCAGCCGGGCGTCTTCTACCCGCAGGGCGGCGTGTACGCCCCGCCGGGCGTGTACTCATCCCAGGTGGTCGTCGGCCAGGGCGTCTATGCACCGTCCGGGGGCGGGATGGGCTCCGGGGGCGGGATGGGCATGGTCTACGACGCCTCCGGCCGTCCGATGGCACCGGGCTACGCCGTGGCGGGTGGGGCGGGCTACACGCCGGACCTCAGCGGCTCGCCATACGTCGTCGGGGCTGACGGCGCGATGCTGGTGGACATGCCGAACGGCGAGCAGCGTGCCTTCGCCTCGTGTGCCGCGCAGTCCGCGCAGCGCGATCCGGCCGGCAAGCCGCGCACGATCTTCTACTCGCCCACCTCGTACGGCCTCGTGCTGCGCGAGGGCCAGCAGGGTCGGGTGCAGGGCACGCCGCCAGCCGGCGTGAAGGCGTGCTACGGCATCGACCGGGTCGGCCGGGTGGCCCTGCTGTACTAGAACAGAGAGCGGACCGACGAGCGGCAGGCTGCGCCGGCCTGTCACGGGAGCACCGCGGCGCCGCGCGTGCCCTTCCCGCCGGTCCGTTCGTATTAGGGGCAGCCACCCGACCGCTCCGCCTTCCCGCCTCGCCGCCATGCCCACCTGCCCGTTCTGCTCGCGGGAAGTGCCCGCCGCCTCGAGCATCTGCCCGAGCTGCCTGCGCGCGCTGCCCATCAGCGTCACCACCGCCCGCCCGTCCGCCGCGACGTCCGCGACCCGGACTGCGCTCGGCTGGCTCCGGCCGGCGATCCTCGTGCTCGCCCTGCTCGCGGTGGGCGGATACGGGTTTCGCGAATACCGGCAGCGCCGGTCCGTTGCAGAGCCGGTGCTCACGACGGCCGGCGAAGCGGCGCCGCGCACCGGGCCGGTGACGACGACGATCGCGCCGCCGATCGAGGTGGCGATCGCCGACTCGGCCTCGGTGTCGATCCCCGCCGGCGGGCATCTCGCGTTCACCTTCTCCGGCAAGGGGCGCAGTGGATGCCGGGTGCACGGCGCGGTGCAGGCGCTCTCCCGCGGCGACCGTCGGATCGCGGTGTTCGTCGTGGACCGGGACGGGCTGGCGGAGGTGGAAGGCGGTCGGCGTCCACGCACCTACTACGACAGCGGTGTCGTGTCCGACGTGACGCTCGACATCAACCTCGACGGTCGCACCGAGTACACGCTCGTCATCGCGAACGCCGGCGGTGGCCGGCGGCCGAAGCCGGTGCGGATCAAGTCCGTGCGAGCGAGCTGCGCGGACTGACGGCGCCGCTTCCACGCCCGCCGTGCCGGCCGGGACGGCCATCTCGCGCCAGCGAAGTCCTGCACTTCCCCCGTCCTCCGCGTCCTCCGCGGATCCAGCTCTTCGGCGGCTGCGCGTCAACAGCTCTGAGTCGCGGAGCTCGCGGGGAAATGCAATCGAGCGCTCACACGCGGCGGAGCGCAGATGCCGCTATCGGGAGCAGCCGATCTCGTCCGCGTCCGCGACCATGTTGCGGTAGTTCTCCGGGGGAAAGGTGGCGCCGGCGGCCACGAAGTAGTGCTCCCAGAACCGCCGCACCCGCGCCCCGGTTCGCGACGTGGGGTCGCCGCCGATCACGAACACGCACACGTTGCGCAGGTCGGGCAGACGCCCCTCGCGCCGCCGCGCCTGGATCCACGCGTCGCCCGGGATGGCGCCGGATTCCATGTTCACCTCTCGCGTGGACTGCAGCATGTCCGAGAGGAGCACGAGCGTCGTGCGCCGCCCCGCCCCGGACTTCGCATAGTCGGCCGCGCGGCTGATGGTGCGCAGCAGGTCGGTGGACATGATGGACTGGGCGGGCGGCTTGAGGAACGACGACGCCATCCGCCCCGCGACCACCTGGAAGACCTGGACGTTCTGCCGGTCGCGGCTCGACGGCGGCCCCTCGTGCCGCGGCCGGGGGATGGAGTCGATCCACTGCCGCGCCGCGAGGGTGCCCTGCCGGTAGGTCTCGACGATCACGATGCGGTCGCCGGGCTGCATGCGCTTCACCAGCCCGGCGAGCGCGCGCTGCTGGTCCTCGCGCTGCGGGTCGGTGACGCTGCTGGAGACGTCGACCCCCACGATGTACTGATGCCCCTCCGCACCGCGGCCCTGCGCGACAAGCCGCGGCGGTGCCATGGTGCCGGCGGCGACCAGCGCGAGCAGGCCCGCGCGGCGCAGGGAACGTCCGGTGTGGTGCTGGAGCAGGTGCATCAATGTGGTGAAATCAGGTGGTGATGGTCGGGTGGCCGAACGCCGGCGTCATCCGGGGCGCGAGCTTCGCGAAGTCGGCGCTCATGAGGTCGAACTCCTCCTTGAGCCGCGCGAACTCGCTCGGCTCCTGGAACGTCTCGCCCTGCTGCACCGGCGGGAGGTCGAGCGCGCCGGGCAGGTCGAAGGCGCGGATGTTCGCCGGATCCAGCCCGCGCAGCCGCGCATTCTCGCCGCGGAAGAGCGGGATCACTCCCTCCAGCCGCTCGAGCTTGGAGCGCCACTCGCGCAGCGGGTTGGCCCGCAGCAGATGATGCACCCGCGCGATCTCGGCGTGCGCCTGCGACTCGGCCTGCCGTCCCTGCCCGAGGGCGACGAACATCTCCTGGTCCAGCCGCGCCATCCGCTCGCGCGCCGCGACGATCTCGGGATGCTCGCCACGCTTGTCTCTCAGGCCGTCCGACTTGTACGAGAAGCCCAGCACGAGCGCGGTGAGCACGAGCGCCATGTTGAGCAGGGCGATCGGCGTGTTGATGCGCGCCACGGTGCGCGCGTAGGCGGCGTCGTCGTCCAGCAGGTTGCGGTTCTGCTGCGCGATCAGGATCTGCCCCTCGATGCCGGCCTTCGTCGCGTCGTCGGTGGCCAGGCTGTCCTTCCGCTGCATCTGCACGATCTGCCGGTCCACCTCGGCCACGCGCTGCTGCGCCAGGTCGGCGATGTTGCCGCGCGCCGCATACAGGAAGCCGAGCACCAGGACGATGCCGGCCAGGCTCGCGCCCACCAGCAGCATCTTCTGCCGGCGATGCGCCCGGATGGTGTTCGCCGCGAGGGGATGGTCCGCCGCACTGAACGCGAAGAGCGGCCGCAGCGACGAGCCGAGCGTCTTGCCGAGCAGCACGAGCACGATGACGGCGACGAGGGCCACGACAGTGGCCTCGAAGTGGAGGAGCATCTCGCGCAGGAGCAGTTGCGGGCCGGCGAGCCACGACTGCTCGTTCACGGTGTCGGCCGCCGACTGCGCGGCCCCGCCGAGGATCCGGCTCATGGGCAGCATGAGGCGGAAGACGGGGAAGTTGGCGAAGAACTCGACCGTGGCGAGGATCACGGCGCCGGGCCAGAAGAGCCAGCCATTGATGTAGCGCTCGTAGCGCACCGGCTGCGCGGCGTCGCGCTCGGCCTCGGCCCGCAGCCGGGTGATGCGGCTGGCCAGCTCGGCGTTCTCGCCGCGGATGGCCTCGAGGCCGGTGATGGCGTTGCGCAGCGCGGCCACCTGCCGGCCCACCGCCTGGCTCCCCTCCTCGATGGCATCCTGCATCTTGGTCCGCACCCGGCTCTGCCACTCGCGGAAGAGCTGCGTGCAGTGGGCGGCGAGGACCTGCTCGGGCTCCAGCGGCTCGGTGCGCACCACGTCATGCCGCGGCAGCCCCTTGGTGGCCCACTCGCCGGCCTGCTCGCGGGCGTTCCTCTCGATCACGTGGATCTCGCGCTCGAACCAGTAGTCGGTATTGCGCGTGATGGCGTGGACGCCGTTCGTGTCGCCGTCATCGTGGAAGGGCGCGTCGCCACCGCCGGGCGAGTCGTCGCCGGCGCCGGTGAGCGCACGCCACCAGCGGCCCACCCTGGACGCGTCGGCCGGGGTCGTGGCGCCCCCGGGGTCCCGGTCGCCGGCGCCGGCCGGCCGGTCCGTGAACGGCAGCTCGTCGCCGGGAGCGGCGTGCGGGCGCGGGGCCGCGCCGTTCCAGTCGGCGGCGCTGGAGGTTCGCATCGGATC
Organism: Gemmatimonadota bacterium; assembly: GCA_028287225.1. Taxonomy (GTDB): domain Bacteria; phylum Gemmatimonadota; class Gemmatimonadetes; order Gemmatimonadales; family Gemmatimonadaceae; genus AG11. The sequence goes on along the minus strand of JAQBPZ010000367.1, from coordinate 379 downwards.
CAGCCCGTCGGGATCGCGGGCGGCGAGGGGCGGGGTGCCCAGCCGCGAGCCCGCCACGGGATGTGGCGCGCGTCCGTTGCCATTGTTGCCGACCGAGTTGTACTTCATCAAGAGATCCCTGAAGCTGGCCACATGACGCTCCACTGCTGACGATGGAGTCCCGACGGATCGCGATGTCCGGCAGCGGCGGCCAGCATGGTACGGCTCGGTCGAATTCCGGGCAAGTTCGCATGTTTACGGATCGCGCCGCTGCGTTGTGGATCACTACGTCCAAGGCGTCGGGGTGGTTACATCACCGGTCGCTGGTGCCGTCAGCGGTGCCGTAAGCGGTGCCGTCAGCGGTCCTGTCAGCGTACGCGAGTTCCGCGAATGGGCAGCG
>JAQBPZ010000363.1 GCA_028287225.1 Gemmatimonadota bacterium | reverse complement strand
GCCGGCCACGTCCGGTCTAGGTCTCGTCGCGCTCCCACGGGGTGTCCGTGGCGCTCTTGCGCACCAGGCGATAGCCCGCGCCCCGCAGGGTCTGGATCGTGACCTCGTTGCTTCGGCGCAGCTTGCGCCGGATGTAGCTGATGTACACCTCGAGCCGGTTGCTGCGCTCACCCTCCTCGACTCCGGACCATACGTAGTCCTGGAGCGACTCGTGCCGCACCAGCTCGCCGGCGCGGATCCACAGCGCATCCAGCACCGCCAGCTCGCGCGGCGCGAACTCCACCTCGATGCCCGCGCACCAGACGCGACGGTTGTCCCGATCGTAGACCACGTCGCCGACACGCCGGCGCAGGAGCGCATTCGCCATGCGGATCCGGCGCGCCGACGCATTGAGCCGCGCGGCGACGTGGGCCCAGTCGTGGCGCGCCTCGATCGCGTCGTCAGCGCCCGCCTCCAGCAGCGTGGTCGCCACGTGCTCGTCGGCCACGCGCACCGCGACGATCAGCACGCTGGGCCAGCGGTGCCGAAGGCGGCCCAGCGGTCGCGGCTCCACGAACTGTGGCGCGCTGGCATCGAGGATGATGAGGTCGGGGGCCGCCTCCAGCGCCTCGAGCGCCGCCATGGCATCGAACTCCGCGACCGACGTATCCGGGTCACGCAGCGCGACTCGCACCTGCTCGGCGAATGGCCCCGATCCAGTGACCAGCACCACATGGCTGCCCGGAGCGGATTCGGTGGCCGACGGTCGATCTTCTATCAGGGTCATGCATCCCGGACGCGTGGACGTGAGCGTTGCCGTGAAACATGCTACGGCCGGGGAGGACGCGCGGCCAGTGGAGCTCGCCGCAAATCGTGTAATGACAATACCTTAAGAAATTCTAATGTTCGGAGCCGCTCCGGTTTTCGTACTCCCGCGTCGGCGTCATTCGCCGGTCCATGACGCGACGGTCGGCGTCCTTCGGGCGCTCGAACAGCCGCCGCGCGGTCACCTCGATGTGGGTGCCCCCGACGAGCACGACGAAGGCGAGCGCGACCGAGACGAGGGCCAGGATCCCGTAGCCTGCCCCTGCCGCGGCGCCCACGGCCGCGGCCAGCCAGATCGATGCCGCCGTCGTGAGGCCGCGCACGCCCGCCGCCCGGTCGCCACCGCCCTTCAGGATGGCGCCCCCGCCGATGAACCCGATGCCGGACACCACGCCCTGCAGCGTGCGCGTGAGCCCGCCGGGATCGCCATGCATGTCCCGCAGGTAGAGGTCGGCCACGAGCACCACCACCGCCGCGCCGAGCGAGACGAGCGCATGCGTCCGCAGCCCCGCGCTCTTGCCGCGCACCCGCCGGTTGAGGCCAAGCGCACCGCCGGCCATGCAGGCCATGGTCAGCCGGATGATCTGTTCGTACACGGTCATGGTGGGCACCAATGCGAACACCGGACCGCGGCGCGCGACGACATGCGACGGTCGGGCACCGGCCGCGCTCATGGCGCCGGGGGCTGCCGTGCGCGCCCGGCGCCGAGGGGCGCGACCAGCGTGCCCACCAGCACCGTCGGCCCCACCTGCACGATCTGGATGAGTCCCGCGACCGCCACCGCGGCGCCCTCGTTCATGCCGAACGAGCCGGCCGCGACGGCGTATACCATCTGGAACACCCCGACGTTGCCGGGCGTCGCGCGGAACAGGAAGCTGATCCCCACCGCCAGCAGCGCCGACACCGAGCCGGCCAGCGGCAGCGCGGAGTGCGCCGCGATGGCCACCACGTGATACGTGGCCACCTGGAGCGCCCACGCCGCGACCGACAGCAGCGCACAGATCCCGAGACGGGCGGGGGATGCGACCACGCCAGCCCCGGCGCGGAAACGGCGGAGGTAGTCGTACAGTCTGCCGACGCGCCGCGGTGCGGTGGCCGCGGGCCCGCCGCGCGTCACCAGCACCACCGTGAGCCCCAGCGCAACGACGAGCGTCACACCCGCCGCTCCGCGCCACCGCACGACGGCGGGCGGCAGTGGAAGCAGCCACGCCGCTCCCACGAGGAGCAGCAGGTAGCACAGCATGTCGAGCGCGCGCTCCAGGGCGAGCGCGGCCAGCACGCCGGCGCTGGAGACGCCCGTGGCGCGCGACACCAGCAGCACGCGCGCGCCCTCGCCCCCCTGCGCCACGAGGAGGTTGTTGAGCGAGGCGCCGGCATACGTCGCGCGCAGCACCAGCCAGAGCGAGCGCACGCCGATGGCACGGAGGAACACCCACCACCGCACGCCCTTGAGCGTGAGCGAGAGCAGGCTGAGCACGGCGGCGAGCACGAGCAGCGGCAGGTCCGCCGACCGCGCCGCCGCCGCGGCGGCACGCCAGTCGACGTGCCGCGCGAACACGGCGAGCAGCAGGGCGACGGCGACGTAGGCGAGCACCTGCAGCGCCCGGCGTCGCCCCGGGGTCATGTGCGCGCCGGCGCCTTTTCCAGCACCGTCACGAACTGCGGGGTGATGAGCAGGTCGAGCGTGCTCTCCACGTGGCGCAGCCCGATGGGCTCCGCGAGCCGGCGAATGCGGGTGGGGGTGAACTTGTGCACGTGCAGCCGGCGGGCGAGCAGCGGATTCCCGAAGCCGAGCCAGGCGCCCGGCATGGCGTACAGCCCGCGGATCGGCTCGGCCGGATACACGAGCAGGATCCGGCCGCCGGGCACCAGCACGCGCTGCATCTCGCGGAGTGCCACGTCGGCATCGATGATGTGCTCGATCGCGTGGAACGAATACGCGTGGTCGAACTGCTCGTCGTCGTAGTGGAGGTCCACGGCGTCCATCGTCGCCACGTTGCGCGCCACGGCATGCTGGAGCGATCGCGGGTTGACGTCGATGCCATAGGTGGCGGGACAGTGCTGCTGGATGCGGTGCGTGAGCCAGCCACGCCCGCACCCCACCTCCAGCAGCCGGTCCGTCACGCGCGGACGCAGGTACCGCATCACGCGCCGCGCATGACGGTCGGTCTCGATCGGCGAGTTGAGCATCGCGTAGTCCTCGGAGTCGTACGTCACCGCGAGGCCGGGCTGTACCGGCCGCGTGATCCGCAGGCGGGGCGGGTGCGTCGTGGGGGCGGTGGCTGGGGAAGTGGCGACCCGGCGCGGGTCGGGACGGGCCTGCGAGCGCATGGCTGGACGCATGGGATCCTCTCGTTGGGCGACGGGGTCGCGGTCACGTTGTCGGCAGCGGGCGCGGCCGGTACGTTTGGGAAGGTGACCGGACCGCGTGACCTGACCGTGGTGCCCAGCGTGACTTGGCGGGAAAGGCGAGAGAAGCGCCAACGCCGTTCCCTGGTCCACCGCCACGCCCCTCTCTTCATCCCGCTGCATGATCGAGCTTCGCACGCTGGGCACCCTGGAGCTGCGCACGGCTGACGGGCAGGAGTTTCGCCCCATCCTGCAGCAGCCGAAGCGCCTGGCGCTCCTCGCCTTCCTGGCGCTCGCGACGCCGCGGCGCTTCCATCGCCGCGACACGCTGCTGGCGATGTTCTGGCCCGAGCTCGACACGGATCATGCGCGCGGCTCGCTCCGCAGCTCGCTGCACTTCCTCCGGCGCATGCTCGGCGAGAAGGTCATCGTGGGACGTGGCGACGAGGAGATCGGGATCGGGCCGGACGTGCTGTGGTGCGACACCGCGGCGTTCGACGAGGCGCTCGAGCGCGGCGACCTCGCCGCCGCGCTGGAGCTGTATCGCGGCGACCTGCTCCAGGGGTTCTACATCGCCGGCGCCCCGGACTTCGAGCGCTGGCTGGACCGCGAGCGCGCGCGACTCCTCGAGCGCGCCGGCGCGAGCGGGTGGACCCTCGCCGAACGACTCGCCGCCGCCGGCGACCCGGCCG